>DATHJP010000477.1:0-3277 GCA_035489695.1 Terriglobales bacterium | reverse complement strand
ATAAAAGCCCGAAGGCCAGCCCGTGGAACCTGGCGCCGCGTCCCCGACACTATCGTCGTCAACCGCGGTAAAAATGGCCGGATGGTAACTGGATGTCTTGCAGGTGAGGGTGTTGCTCAACTTGAGGTAGCTGGTCGTCGAACTAGATGAATACTTGAAAACGGCGCCCCCCTCAATGGTTACTGTGGAACTGCAGGTGACCGGGGCCGTCAGCACGTAGGTCGTGTCTCCCTGGAATGTCTTCGCTTGGGTAATGTTCCCGCTAATCTCCGCCAGATAGTCCAAGGCGACGCCTGGGCGCTTTTCAAAGTTGAGCGCGCTGGCCATTCGCTTTGCCCTTGGTTTTTCCGCGGCGTTGGCCTGCTCAACTGGGCGGGGCGAGGGGATTTTCGCGTAGCCTCTTCGGGCCTTCTTAATGCCGTGATTCGGTTGCGCGAAGGCGGTCTTGCCGGCGTTCTCTGGCAGCGCGGCCAACTCGCGGTCAATGGAGTTGTAATCGACCGACTCGATCAAGAACGAGCGTCCAAGCAGATTGGTGAATTGTTTCACAATCGCGGCGGCGGCGGCCCCGTCGCTCGAATCCGCAGTCGTCATTCGGGCTTGGCCCGTGGCGATGGCCAATTCGCCCCAGCCGAGGATCTCATCCACCAGATCAGGACTGACCATGCGATCGCGAATCTTCTTGTCGGGTTCAACGCGGATCGGGCGAACAATGCGATCGGGCTGCGGCGCTCGGTAGAACTCGGTAAAGATTTGAATCCGGGTCGTTTCGATAGGAAAACCGTAGTCAGCCGGGTTCAGGCGCTCCCTGAAGACCACGTACTGTCCAAAAGAGTGGTTCTGAATCTTGTAAATGATATCCGCTCGCACGCCGTTTGCATTGAAGGCGTCCGGATACAGCACCTCGTTGCTGCTCACGAGGATCCCGGCGGAGTCGGCGACCGCGGCAATGACTGCCGAATCTCCGGTTGCGGCGTCGTAGAGACCAATCCCCACCGGCGTCGAGCGCAAGACAATGCCGTCGGGCGTCGTCACCGTCACTGCGCCGATCTGATTCAGGTTTCCGGCCTCCAGGCGGACTTTATGTTGGGTTCTTTGTGCCACGAAAGCGTCGGGCGTGACGTCGAAGCTCGGGTCGCTCGGGACCCAGTTCTGTCCGTCCCAATAGTTCATACCTGTGGCAATCTCAATGACGCGATGCTTGCCACGCCCTGGCAGGCTGGTGGATTGCGCACCCGACGAACTGGTGTTAGTGAGGGCCCTCGCCCAAATCTTTTGATCCGGTCCAATTTCTTCAAGCACCAAGGTCCCTTGCGAAGCAGCAGACCGGACAGAAAGCGTGTTCGTCCGCGTAAGGAGGCGGGAGCGAAGTCGGTCAGTTTTACCTCCTTTGAAAGAAGACAAGCTGCTGTTTGTCGAGTCGGCGCAGGTAGCCGTTGTCGTGGCAAGAACCGTGGTAATAAGAATTAACTGGAATGAGGTGGGCAGGTTATGTTTTCGCGCTCGTTTCACCTCGTGCCTTGCTGAAAGAATGGGTTCTGACGCACCAGTGTCGCTGCCGCATGTGCTCCGAGAGACAATAGAATTCGAGTTTTTCATAAATAACCTCCTTGGTCGGACCAAGAGAGGAGCGGAGTCTCGCCACCGGACGCGGCAGAAACATGAACCAAAGGCAAAAAAATGAGAACTAAAGCTGAAGCAACCCCTAATGCAGGAATTCGCATTGTCCCACTCCCAATTCACCTTGTTAGCGCAAGACTTATAACTCCGGTTGGCGGGCAAACAAGTGGGGTAAATAGCTGAGAAGTGCATGGGGTGAATACCCCATCACTGGAAGTCCGCGTAATTCTGCCACCGGACTTCCAGCAAGTCCGGATGCGCCCGAAGATTCGCGGTGACCTGTTCCAACTCCTCGTTGGCCTCCAAAAACGCTTCGAGCTGGCACCAGCCTTTTGCAGCTTCTACGTGCCTGCGGTCGGACGCGTCCAACGGTTTCACGTGATTGTCCATACCTTGTCTAACCCAACTTTCGCAACTGGACCCCGTTTTTGGAAATTTTTCACGAGTGAACCTTGCGGTTTCCGAGGAAATCAGCGGATGTTTTTCAGATTGGAGCCTGTAGTGCAGACCTAGCCTCTTCCCGTGCGCTCAGAAATTGATATGATCTCACGTTCATGGCCCTTTTTCTTCGTTCTCACGAACGACGCAAAGATGGTAAAGTCCACAGCTACTGGAGTCTGGTAGAGAACCGTCGCTGTGGCGATGGCCGAGTCATGCAACGGCAGGTGCTCTACTTGGGCGCCTTGAGCCCCAGCCAAGAGTTGAGTTGGCAAAAGACCGCTCAAACATTCGATCCTCCTCCAACTCAACCCGAGTCCCTGAGCGGATTGGCCTCGCAAAGAGAACTGTTGGCCAAGGAGGCGGCGGCCATCGCCGTGCACCTGGATCAATTTCGCATCGAGCGGCCGCGGCAGTGGGGAGCCTGTTGGGTCTCCGTATGTGGCGGCGCTTTCGCTTCCTGAGTGCGAATCAGCAAAGACGAATCGCACATACAAATAACGGATCATGGGATCATCGCATTTTACATCGGCTAGACGCGGCAATATCTTCCCAAGTTCGTCCCTTGATTCGTCGATGGCTCCCTTCGTTGTAGATCGCATACGCGCAAAAGCATTGAGGCAGCGCTTGGCGTCCAAGTCCCATTTGGGATCTTTTCGACCAATTTTTTCATATGCTTCGACAGTAGTTTGGAGGTTGTAGCCCAATTTCTCTGGATTGAGCGCGTTGGTCCCGGCAGACCAGACTTGGGATGGCAAAAGGGAAAGCAGCGGGATGAACGATTGGGCTTTCATGCCTGACATTTAATACTCCGATTCAGTCAAGTAAAGGAACTGTCATTCCCATTTTGGACGTGCTGGAGGAGGGGCAGCGAACGAAGGTGTCAAAGGAGGACCAGGCAGCAATGGGGCATTGAATATGAATAGTAAGAAATCCTTGCGACTCAAGACGCGACCATCTGCGTTCGGCAAACTCCTTGCGCCCGATAATGGCAGCCGGGAACAACAAAATGTTGGCCGCCACTCGACAGGAATATGGGCGTTGGCCGCAATCTTCTCGACTAGATTTGGCAGCGTGTTTTCATCTTGCCTGCCGAAGCTGTGACAATGGTGTTCTTGAAAAATTCAACGGCGGTTCCAATGAAAGACTCGACTTCGCATCCAGGAGGGGGCCCATGGCAAAAGACCACCCGATATTCACCAAAGCCGCCTTCCGTCGA
>DATHJP010000476.1:0-6355 GCA_035489695.1 Terriglobales bacterium | reverse complement strand
AGGCAAAGAAAAAGCTGCCATCCAGTTGGCAGCTAGTTACCCGGCCGATCTTCCGCCCCTGCAAAAGCTGATTAACGAACCGATGGTGGCCCGGTAGAGAAATCCAAACATGGTGTGATCGCACTTGTGATTCCGGATTCCAGCGTGATCAACATCATGTGTCAGGCAAACAATGAAACGATAGCCAGCCGGGATCGGCGGAATTTCAATGAGAGGGATCGCGTGACTAATAATCAGATCGCGGAGCACCGCGATTTGCATTTCGAGCGTGGGAATCCTGGCGTGGGTCAGCGGCTGGCCGCGTGTCAGTAAATGACGGATCTCCTGGAATAGATCAAAGCCGATGCGCACGAGCGTCTGTCCTGGCGAGGCAATTTCCAGTCCTGCCGGTTCATGGGTAGGTTCGTGCACGAAGGCGCCGACTCCTGCGCCCTTAAACGTGAGGCAGCCTCGATAGACCGGGATTCGATCTCCTTTATACGATAAGACTGTGTTCGAGAATTGCGAAAGTATTTCAATTCCATTTTCTTGATCAAAGGCCTTTTGATCGACTCCATAGACTAAAACGAGTCTTGCGGAACTCTTCCGAGGCGGCGCGTTCGAACAAATCAGAACATCGTAGTCTGTGTTGCTGCGGTAGAATTCCCAAGGAGTTTTGAAGAGCTCGAAAAACTCGCAGATGACAGGATGTTCCGCCTCGTTCGCTAGAACGCCAATCATCCCGGAAAGCGCGCCTTGGAAGCGCAAATCAACGGGAAGTTGAACATGTCTGCAACGGGGTCCGCTACCTTACGAAAACTTCCTAACAATTGAGGCTGCAGATTAAACGTAATCAGAGGAGGTCGCTTATTGGGTTCAGGAGGTTGGACTTCTCCCGGCTCCATTTGTGCGCAAGATAAACCTGCTGCCCTCGTTCTACAATCTGTCCGACCTCGCCCGGATTGGAGAAGGCGAATTCAATTTTTCGCGCGAGATCATTCGCGTCTCCCACATCGAAGAAAATGAGCTCTTCGTCCCCGAAATAGTCCCGAATGCCTTGCGTTCGGGGAGCGATCACAGGCTTCCCCAAGGCGAGATATTCGAAAATACGAGTGGGCGTGTTTATCTCAGTGAAGGTATTACGATGATTAGGAATTACACCGATGTCGCAACTATTAATTGCATCCACGACTTGTTTGCGATTCTTCACACCGAGATATTCAACATTCTCGTGCAGCCCTCGTTGCTGGACTGACTCCATGACCTCCTCAAAAAAAGCGCTCCGCTCGCCGCACACCCTGAGCTTGGCGGTGGGAATGGATTTTCTCGCGGCCTCGAGCGCATCAACCGCCAGATCGAATCCGTTTCGTCGGACCAAGGAGCCATGATACAGAATCACGAATGGCTTGGTTGGCTTCTCACCATTTGAGGTCTGCGGGCCCGGCGGTTGGAATCGGAATATGTCGTCCTCAGGCGAGTTAAGCACGACATTGATCTTTTCGGGCGGGCAACTGCGGGAAGTATAAATTTTCTTGCAAGCCAGATTCACAGTCAGAACCAAATCCGCGAACCCGATACTCCATTTCTCGAGTCGCTTTAGAAGGCGGACGCTAAAGCTTTTCTCCGGAAGCTCGAAGATAGTCTGCATGAGTTCCGGCACCGGGTCGTGGAGATCCAGGATAACCTTGGCCCCGAATGCCTTGGGAACCAACGCACTGAAGACCAGAACGTCCGGCATGTTATGGACATGCACGAATTGGTACTTCCGAATCGCTGAGCGAAAGGCAAGATGGAAAAACGACCTCAGGATAAAAGTGGAATATTGTCCGATGTATCTCGTTTTGCCGCCACGATGCCGCTTCATCGGAATGCGGAAAACGTTGACCCCATTTATAATCTCGCGGCGCGGCTCATCCTGATTGCTCTGGAGGCAGACCAGATCAACCGTGACGCCCTCCATGACCAAGGCCTCGGCCGCGCGACGAGGTCGAGGATCTGCAGGATAGTAGGAGAACAGGAGAACAGCTGCCCGCTTGCCACGCAGGCGCCACTTGTTGTCGGCCGCAGCATATTTCTGGTCAGTGCTGTTCGAACCCGTCTCCAGTCGATACGTTAGAAGCTGTTCGGGTCGGGTTCCGTTCAGACCTGCCACGGGCCGAGACACGATTTGTCGTGCGTAAGCGGCGATTTCCTTGGGCAGCGCGAACCAGTAGTCCCCAGAATATTTATCATGGATGTAATCCAAGAGCTGCCGGTAAAGTTGAATGGGATATTCTCCAGATTTTCGGTCTGATCCGCTCGAGACCATGTAATCGGGATGGGTGAGAACCAAGGCCATGCCGCCATGCTGGGCAATCCAGTCAAGCTTTCGCAGCCAGATGGCAGGCGTCTTTTCTTGCAAAAGCACGAAGAGGGTGGAGTCCTGGGGCAGGGTGTAAGGAAGCTCAACATAACCGCCACTCGAAGAGCTCACAGTTGAGAGTTGATCACCGCAGTTGCGGGACAGGGAGTTGCGCGAAGAACGGTCCGCCTCTCCACTCGGCGGCGAAAAATGAGGTATCCAAAGAGGAAAAATGGTGTGATGCCCTTCCGGCTGCGGCTCGAATGGGTCAGTGTCGAAGGTTGAAGCATCGTACTGGATATTCAGCTCGTGCAGCCAATCCAGCTCGTGCAACATGAAGGCCGATCGGAACCCTACCGCCCCCCACTCAGCCAGATAGTGGTTGATCCGCTGGGCCCTTTGGCTGAATTCTCGCCGAGATTGATAAAGCCGACCGTCATGTTTGAGATCATGAATCCCAATCTCAAATCCATTTTGCGCAAGTTCCTCCCTCAGTTCCGGCGGAAGCCGGTAGTCGCCTTCAGGAACAAAGTTGAACGAGGAACGAAATCCTGCGTCCATCTCGAGTTGCATTAGTTCCCGGCATTTGCGCAAACCAGTCGCACTTTCGACATCGTGGGTCAAAACAAGCGCGAATTTTTTGTTTCCAGGCCAGCCGGGCCAATCTTGCGGCCGACGTTCGGAGCCGGGCGCAATGGGCCAAACACTTCCAATTCGATGCCGCAACCGGAGGGCAACCTTTCGACGAATCGCCGTTCGAAACGACTGAGGGATAAACGGCTTTAGCCCGTAGTAAATTCTGTTCCGCAACATGGCTCAAGTCACAAGCGAAATGGGCGATCGCCTATCCTATCCGACTGCTAAAAAAGCTGCCGGCGATCGTCCGGAAAAGAGATCAACCGAAATAGATTAGGCAGGCGGAAAACGGTCAAACTTTGCTTTCAAGCCATTTCGGGACATAGGAGCGAGCTTTATTAAAGACGACTGAGACGTTGTCTCGGCCGGTCACGAGGGCCCGATAACCTCGCTTGACGGCATCGCGTTTGTCCTTTTCCGCTTCGACAATAAGCAAGACCTTATCCATAAATGGAGCCATTCCCACCGTAGGGCTCGTCTCACTCAGAGGAGGCATGTCGAAAATGATATAATCGAAATCGCTTGCTTTTAGGTTGGGCATGAGATCGAAAAATTTCTTCAGACCTAGCTGCGCAGGTCCGGCATTAGGAGGCGCGACCGTGGCCAAATAGAGATTGTCTGCGACGGAAGCGAGACCGTCAGCTGATTGCAAAGCTGTTTTTAAAGAATGGGCAGGCTTGCCTCTAAAGAAGGGATGGACATGCTCCGGCCCAAGATTGACATCAACCAGTAAAACTTTGCCGTCTCCTGTTTCAGATAAAGCGGCCGCAAGACCGGCCGCCAGCGTGGAAGTTCCCGTCGCTTCGGATAGACCGGTTACGCCAACCAGCTTTGGTTTGTGCGTTAGCTGATGGAGCTCGAAATAGAGACCAATGCGGTCGCGTATCGCCTCGCAATAGACACGGACGAAGTGGTCGGCGTCCCACGGAGCAAGGTTTGCGCGCTTGGAATCCTTCACAACCAATGCTGAGCCGTTCCTATTTTGGCTCGGTCCGGAAGGTACCCGGCCATCTTGCGCGTATGGTATCGACAGCAGCGGCGCGATGCCCACGAACTTTTCAAGCTCAAAGGGTCGCTTGATCGTCCGATTCAAGACGAGCTCGTTGAGCAAGGAGAGAACAATGCCCAGGGCCAACCCGCCTCCAGCAAGGCCCAGGGCAAGTTTGTCTCGCGCAATCGTGACCTTGATTGGCGATGACGGCTGTTGGACCGCGCTGATATTAGGAATCTTTGATGGATCAAGTGCTTCATCGATGCGTGCTTTGTCAAGGCTAGCCGCAAAATATTTGTAATTGGTTTCTTCAAGTTCCTTCTGTCGCTCAAGATCCGCTATTTGTGGTGAAATCTGAGAAAGCTTCTTCATCCGCTCCTGACTATCGTGAAGACCTGCGGCCAACGCTTCCCGTCTTGCTTGTATTCCCGCGAGACGCGCCGTTTCAGAAGCGAGGTCAGATTGTCCGCTACCAGACGAAAGCGGGCCAGCTGTGGAAGGAAGATTCGGAAACTCCTTTTCGAGCTTTCGACACTGTCTGGTAACGTCGTCAATCTCCGCCTGGTTCGCTTTCACCAACTTGCTCTTCGGCATGTACTTCGCCAGCAATTCCAGCTTCGCCTGACGAAGCTGCGGCAATCTCGAGATAAGGACTTGATACTCCTGCTTTACTTCGCTGGGGATTTCCGCAGCGGACGGGCCTTCCTTGTCTAACTTCCCGGCGGTCGCCCTGAGAGATCTAGGGACCATTACAGTAGCGGGCGCGTCCTCTCCACCCGGAGCGCGCTCGGTCGGCGGCGCGCTCACCTCCTCGGGAAGTGTCCCTCCCAACTGGAGGACCTTCGCCTTTTGTTCCGCTAGCTCAGATTCTGTGATGTTCAACTGGTCCTCTGTTTTAGCCGCTTCAGCACTCAAGGCCGCGATGCTTTCGACGAGCGGAGAAGCAATCCCTACCTTGCTCCTCAACGACCTCAAGGAATCCTCCGTCTGATTCAACCGCGATCGGACCTGATCGGTTTGCTGGGTTACGAAATCAAACGCGCCAATGGAACGGTGAACTTCGAGATGTTTATTGAAATACCGGTTTACCAGTTCCTTGAGAACTATGGTAGCGAGACTCGGGTCGTGGCTCTTGTAAGCTACAAAAATGATGTTGCTTCCCTTGTGAACGGTCACCTCAAGTCCGGAGGTGATTACTCTAGCCGCGGCTTCTTTGCTCGGCGTGCCTGACGCATGCGGGAGCAGACGGTTGGGTCCGATGGCCTCGGCCGCCTGCACTGCCAGATCCCAGCTAGTTAGAATTTCCACCTCCGAGCCGAGAACGTTTTCAGAGGCCTGAGCCCCCAGACCGGCCGAACCGCGCGCACTTTCGATTGGATCGATGCCACTCCTTTCCAGAACGTACCGCACCAACAGTTTGGCTTCCGATTGGTAAACAGGCGGATAAAACAAATAAACAGCCGTCGCCGCGGCCAGACCTGCCGCCACGCAAATCAAGATGTTCCGCTTGTGTTTGAACAGGGCAGACAAAATGTCGCTAATGTTCAAGCTGGAATGTTGCAACTCGGGCTTCGGCTCTCTAGGACGGGGGATCCTGTGAGCGACCAGGGTCTCTGGCAAAGGTTGTGTCATATCAGGAGGCTACTCTTCTAATCGAGGTGGGGATAGATCACGGAACCAGCAAACCGATTGAGCACCAAAGGCAACCTCCGAAAAATCTTGTTGTAGAATCCCAATCCGTCGCGCCTATTACTGTCCCATGCCTTCTCCTCGATATCAAACTTAAAATATTCGATCAGCTCTTCCTCGGTGGCCCATCCCATCTTAAATCGTCGTAATCCCTCGTTCTCGATGTCGGTTCTACCGAAGTGCAGCAACTGACAACCACGCTGCAGCAAAAATCGAATCGCTTCCCACATCACCAAGTTGTTCCCACGAAATTCCTGGTAGGACGTGTTAGAGGCACCGAACTTGTAGACGGCATTTTTGCCGAACTGGAGGAAAACCGCAGCGGCAATGAACTTTGTGCTACTTCCGGCAAGAACTACAAAGCCATGACCGCCTTTGATGGCTTCTCTGTATATATTAAGAAAAAAGGACAAGGGCTGGGGGGGGATGCCATGTCGCCGCCGTGTTCTGACGTGAAGACGGTAGAATTGCAGAACCGCCTCGCGCGTTGTGGCCACTTGGACATTCAAGCCGCTTTTTTGGGCTTTCCGAATTGCGCGGCGCACCGGACTCGCGAATCGAATTAACAACTCCTCGCTGTCCTCAGACAAGCGAACTTTGTGACCATAGAATTGTTTGGCAGATGCTGCTGACGCTGGCAGCATTCCGCGGCCTCCCCGGATTTCAAAATATCTCCAGTTTCGTTCGCGGGCCAGTTCCGACATCCTGCTTAAAACCTT
>DATHJP010000475.1:0-4638 GCA_035489695.1 Terriglobales bacterium | reverse complement strand
CTCCCAGTGATGACGCGCCATATCCCACCACGGTCTTGGCAATGCCGTACAGCCCAATCGGATTGTGAGTGAGGGAATCCTGCAACAAACCAATCACAGACCCGGTCAGTAGCCCTGAAACCGGACTGCGGCGCACGACCGCAAAGAAAATGGTCACCAGCAACGGCAGATCGAAAATCGCGAAGAACGGAAAACGTAGCGGGACAAAGGCCTGCAAAAAAAGCGCGACCAGCGGGATCAGGATCGCTGCCGGGGCACTGAAGCGGTAAACCTCAACCTGCTCTTGGGATGTGTAGGTTATCGGCACGCTATTGAGGCTTGTTCTCCTGGGGCGACGCGGTTTGATCCTGGGGCGGCTCAGCCGGCTGCGTCGATGGCTGGTTGGGCACGGACTGGTTCGGCTTTGGCTCGTTTTCCACCGGCTGGTTTGGCCCCGGCTTGGGTGCGCTCGCTGCCGGCTTGGCAATCTTCTCCGAGACCTTCATCGGCAAAGGCACGGGTTTCTGCTCCGTTGCCGGCTTTATGGTCGAGTTGGCTGTCGATTTTGTCTTGATATCAGTGCTTCCGGATTTTGCTATCCCGGCCGCGCCACTTCGCCCGGCAACAACAGTCGCGTCGTGGACCGATCCAGCCTTGGCGCCGCTTTCAGCCGGCTTTGAACTAATCCCGCCCAGCTGAGCCTTTGCTTTGTTGGGGCTCAATGGCGGGGTAACAGCCGCGTTCGCCGGATTCTGTTTCTTTGGCTCTTCCGACGCTTTTTCTGGGACCGACGGCAACCGCTGCGCCAGAATGTCGACGCCGCGAGGCGATCCAATTCCCGCCACCGAAGGCATCCTCTCCTCGTTCTTCGTGATCACCAGCACTTCTTCGAGTTTGCTGAGATTGGCGGCTGGTTTCACCCGAACATTCAAAAACAGGTCTGCACCCGTCGAAACCTTCGTAACCGTACCCACTGGCAATCCTTTGGGAAAAACCTGGTCGCCACCGCTGGTCAAGACCTTTTCCCCTGGCTGAATGGTTTCATCGGCCGCCACTTTTTCCAGAACAATCTCACCAGCCGGCGTTCCGCGAAGCACACCTTGTAGCCGGGATTTCTCCAGGATCGCTCCCACGCCACTGGTCTGGTCGTCAATCAGCAATACCTGGGACGTGGTTACAAATACGCGCAGCACCTTGCCGATCACTCCGTCTGCGGTGATGACCGCCATATCCTGCTTGATACCGTCGTGACTGCCCTTATCGATATAGATGGATCGCGACTGCTCGCTGCCGCTGGATCCGATGACCTGGGCTGGCACGGTTTGCGAAATGAACTGTTCCTTGAAGCCGAGTAACGCCTGCAAGCGACGCGCCTGCTCCGCATCCTCGTTCAACCGGACTTGTTCCAGGCGAAGATGTTCGATCTGCTGCTTCAGTTCGTGATTTTCCTGGCGCACTCCCCGTAGATAAAAGTAGTTGCGCCACAAATTGCGGGCTCCGCCCTGAAGTCCCACGAGACCCTTTTCAAAAGGAGTAATCGCATTCACCACCCAGACGCGGATCAGACGGGTGGATTCATTCTCACCGGAACGCTTGACCTGCACTGCGAGTCCCAGCACCTGGGCAAACAAAATCGCCACCAGAACGGTGACGTTGCGATAGCGGCTGATCAGGTTTTCCATGGCCGTAATTCCGAGTTCCAGTTTCAGGTTTAAGAAACACCATTGCGGAAGGAACGGGCAGAAACCGGAAACTGGAAACCAGAAACCGCACTCTGGCTACTCGATCGAAATCTTCCGCAGCAGTTTGAAATCGCTCAGCATCTTGCCGGTGCCTAGCACTACGCTGCACAGCGGGTCATCGGCAATCGAGACCGGTAGGCCGGTTTCCTCACGAATACGCTTGTCCAGATTCTTCAGCAGCGCGCCTCCACCGGTAAGTACAATGCCGCGGTCGCTGATGTCGGCCGACAACTCTGGTGGCGTGCGCTCCAGGGCTACACGCACAGCATTCATGATAGTGGAAACGCATTCGCTAAGCGCTTCCCGAATTTCGCTGTCATCCACAGTGATGGTCTTGGGGACACCTTCAATTAGGTTGCGTCCTTTGATTTCCATGGTCAGCGGTTTGTCCAGCGGATATGCGCTGCCAATTTCGATTTTGATCTGCTCGGCGGTGCGCTCGCCAATCAGTAGATTATATTTCCGCTTCAGGTAATTCATGACGGCTTCGTCCATCTGGTTGCCCGCCATGCGAACCGAGCGCGAATAGACAATACCGCTGAGCGAGATGACCGCGATATCCGTGGTGCCACCACCGATATCCACCACCATATTGCCGCTGGGCTCGGTGATGGGAAGTCCGGCGCCGATGGCCGCCACCATGGCTTGCTCCACCAGATAAACTTCGCTGGCCTTGGCGCGATATGCCGAATCCATCACGGCTCGCTTTTCCACCTGCGTAATCTCTGAAGGCACTCCAATCACGATTCGCGGATGCACCAGCATCTTGCGGTTGTGCGCCTTCTGGATAAAGTAGTTCAACATTTTCTCGGTAACTTTAAAATCCGCAATGACGCCATCTTTCATCGGCTTGATGGCGACGATATTTCCCGGCGTGCGGCCCAACATCTCTTTGGCTTCTTTTCCGACCGCTTCCACTTCTCCAGTGTTCTTGTTGATGGCGACGATCGACGGCTCGTTCACGACAATGCCTTTGCCGCGCGCGTACACCAGAGTGTTAGCGGTGCCCAGGTCAATTGCCAGGTCGCTGGAAAACATACTGAATAGCGACCGCAGGTTGTGCATCCGCGAATTCGAGTGAAAACCATTCGATGACATACGCGCTTGATTCCTTGGATACGATCTTTCGATCTGTTTACGGTGTCCTACTGGTCTCCAATTCTATGAGATATTCTCCGCTCTTGCCCCACACCAAAGTTCCAGCACCTCGGGAGGCACCCCTCAAAACTCATCCTCGCCTACTGAATCACCACTTTTTTCTGCTGCGTATTCACTCCACCTTTGGAATTTTGCGCTGTGATCGTAATCACACTTTCCCCCGGCGGCAGCGAGGGGGTGAAATAGTGAAACTTGCCATCATTTCCGATGACCGGCACTTCCCGGCCGTTGACCATTACCCGGGCCCCCACCTCAGTTTTCCCGGTTAATTCGATTACATGGCCATGTTGCACCATGGGCTCCAATTCCAGGTTGATAGCGATTGTGTCCTTGCCCTTGGGAATGATGGTGAAACGGTTCTTTTCGCTCTCTATCGATTCTTTGCTGTCCGCGTCATAGGACTGAACCAGCCAATAATATGCCCCCTCCGATAAACCCGAGACCACGACGTCCGGAGTATTGACCTTACGGTCCACCAGAGTCGAAGAAAAGTAGGGGTTGCGCGAAATCCGTAGGCGGTAGCCCACGGCATTAGCCATTGCCGTCCAGGAAAATTCCACGGGTTTAGGGTCGCCGGAGACGAAAATCGGCATCATGTTGGCGGGAGAGATCGGGGTCGGAGGCCCAATCTCCTTCAACTTGGCCATGCTCGGCGACTGGCTGCCAAAGGTCACTTTCTCCCAGTCCGAAAGATGAACCGTCTCACCATTACGGGTAACTTCGCCGGATCCTTTTCTGAACAGAATTTCGTGTTCATCCTTCTTGGCATTGTTGTGCACCATCGCAGCGCTCTCGGGCGCCAGTGACGCCGTAGCGCCATCCACCACCACAGTCGATTTGGAACCTTGTACGTAGGTGGCGGTAGTCAGATCCACGGTGCCCGTACTGACCTCGACTGTCACGCTGGTTTGCTGCTGATCGTTGGCCGAGTTTTCCTCGATCACAATCAGCGAATCCTGCTTCACCGTATAGTTGGTTCCATCGTTGAAGACGATCTTGGCCATGCCTTCTGAGCCGGTCTGCACGACGTCGCCTTTTTCTAAAGGCACGTTGTAATCGGCCGCCACCCAGGAATTACTATTCGACTTCTTTACCCGCACTGTGCCATCGAGGGCAGTGATGTGCGCCTGAACCGAATTCATCGCGCCGGACTTGACGGGATTTCCCGCACCGGCAATTCTCTCTAACAGGTTGCCAAACAGACTGTTAACCGCTTTCACGCTGTTGCTGGTGAATTGCGGAAACGCCAGCCGCACGCCGCCCAATAGCACCAACACCACTACCGAGATCGCCAGCATGACGCTGCGATAGGTGACCGTCTTCCACGCTATGTGGATTCCTTGCTTGTTTTTCGCCGACACAAAGGCCACGGGAACCAGTCAAAACTAGAGAATATGGGGTAATTTCGAGACTATCACAAGCTTATCGGGGCAGAAACAGGTAATCAACTTGGTCACAGCATCGCTTGGTCATGTCCGATGGTGCGCGCCATGATTGGAAAGCTGGGCAGTTCTGCGGGACTCCTAAAACGCTGCAAGCCCGGAAAATAAAAAGGCGGCGTCAGGACTTGCAATCCTGACGCCGCCCAAACCATCCACTCAGCCTCGCTAGAAATTCAGCTCGCGAAACGCCAGCGTTCGCGGAGGCTTGGTCTTGTCCGGTTGTGGCAGAGCACAGTAGTCATAACTGATACTAGCGCTACCGCCAAGAACGTTATCCACCAGCGACTCCTCTCCAGCAATCGCAGCTCCGTAGATGT
>DATHJP010000474.1:0-3372 GCA_035489695.1 Terriglobales bacterium | reverse complement strand
AAGAGCAAACCTTTCATGCGGCAGGTTACCAGAGCGGGCGCATTCGGAAGATCTTCCTGAACAGCGATATCGATTTCCGCCATTTTTATCTGGAAGGCACGCTGAATCGCGAGGAAAGTTCTGATCAACTGAATCAGCGCTACCTGCGCGGCGCGATGAAAACAGGTTGCCGCGCGATTCTAAACTGTGTGAACGCCGCCGGAACAACCGTACAGGATGTCGACTTCCTTGCAGTCTGCACCTGCACAGGCTACGTGTGTCCGGATGTAGGCAGCCGTCTCATCGCGCACATGGGATTCAGAAACAACCTGCAGAGAGCCTCGGTCGTCGGACTGGGATGTGCGGGCGCCCTGCCTGCGTTACAGCGGGCGGTCGATTTCGTTCGCGCCAATCCCGGCCGCCAGGCGTTAATGCTAGCCGTCGAGATCTGCTCCGCCTGCTACTACGTCGATAACACGCTTGAGACCGTGGTCGGCAACGGGATTTGCGCTGATGGCGCCGCAGCCTTCCTGCTTACCGACGGGCAGCAAGGCAATCGCAGCTATCCACAAATCATCGACTTCGAGACTTTCATCGATACCGAGCACATCGAGGAAGTTGGACTTCAACATCGCGACGGGAAGCTGCGAATCGTGTTGGGAGCCTCGATTCAACATTTGGCTGGTCCCATGATCGAAAAGGCACTCCAGCAGTTGCTGCAGCGACATGGACTCTCCAGATCTCACATTGGCTTCTGGGTTGTTCATCCAGGTGGACGCAAGGTGATCGACAACGTTCAAAAACATTTCGGCATGACGGATGCCCAGTTGTGCTTCTCCAGAACTGTCTTGCGGAATTACGGAAATATGTCCTCTCCCACAGTCATGTTTGTTTTGGAAGAAGTCGTGCGCACCGGTGACCCGCGCCCAGGAGACTGGGGAGTGATGATCGCATTAGGACCAGGAATGGCTGCGGAGGTCGCTTTACTCAGATGGTAGCTCGAGGATTGTCCCTGTGGCTGCTGCCACGCTTTCTGCGTCCGGTGAACAGAATGGGCGTCTGGACGGAAATCAAGCAGCTCCTAAACAATCGGTTCCTTCCGATAAGAATCGCAAGAAGAAAAGAAGAGAATCCCTCTCCTCCCGCTTTATTTGAAATGGCCACCGCTTATTGGCTATCGCAGGCGATCTACGTCGCCGCGAAGCTAGGCATTGCCGACTTGCTGAAAGACGGTCCTCAATCGTGTGTTGCATTAGCCACTTTGACCGGCTCCGACGTCGCGTCGCTTTTTCGTCTGATGCGCGCTTTATCAAGCGTGGGGATCTTTTCGCAACTCGGGAAAGATCGCTTCGCTCTCTCCCGGCTTGGGGAAAGCCTTCAGACCGACGTCCATGGATCACTCAGGGCGATGGTGATCACGATCGGTGAAATTCACTACCAGGCCTGCGGAAGCCTTCTTCATAGCGTTCAAACCGGATCTCCAGCCTTTCACAATGTGTTCGGAGCAAGCTTATTCGACTACCTGCAACAAAACGTCGACGCCGCGGATGCGTTTAATCAGGGTATGGCGAACGTGTCGTCAATGTTGGCTTACGCAGTTCTGATGGCCTACGACTTTACGGGAATTTCTTCCATCGTCGACATCGGAGGAGGTCAAGGCAAGCTTCTGGAGAAGATTCTGCAGTTCAATCCGGACATAAGCGGTACGGTCTTCGACACGCCTTCGACAATCGAAAGGGCAATGCAACAAGTTGGCAACAACGGATGGCGCAGGCGATGCTCATATGTTACCGGGGATTTCTTCACCTCGGTTCCACAAGGAGCAGACGCTTACCTTTTGTCAGGCGTGATCCATGATTGGGATGATGGTCGAGCCCTCACCATCCTTAGAAATTGCCGGAGAGCGATGACTGAAAACAGCAAATTGTTGCTGGTTGACATGATTGTGCCCGACGCGGCTTCGGCGTCCTTCAGTAAGCTTCTCGACTTGAACATGTTGGTCATGAACGGCGGACGGGAACGCACCACAGCCGAGTTTTGTTCTCTGCTCGATGCTGCCGATTACAAGCTCACCAGAATCATTCCAACCATGGCTCCGCAGAGCATCATTGAAGCCGTGCCAAAAGTTCGACCACCCGCCTAATTTCCTCGGGAATATTTCCCCTCGCGCCAAGTTCTAGACGGTATCAGTGCCAGACCGCAGTCATGTCGCACCTGGTCGGGCGCCAAATCCGAATAAAAGGAATAAAGGATATGTTTAAGACAGCAGTTACCCTTGCTCTCATGTGCGCCAGTCTTCAGGCCCAAGTCACAAGAACTTCGATTGCGGCAAATACTGAGTCATCCGAAATAAGCCAGACCGTAGCTGTCAATCCAGTCATCGAGTGGAATAGAACTCTCCTGGTGATCCTACGGACTGCCGGCGCCCAGCCTCCTACTATTCATTCGACTCGCAGCTTCGCCATTGTGCATGCTTCCATTTTTGACGCGGTCAACAACATCGACGGTACCCACAGTCCGTACCTGGTCCGGCTCTCGGACGTCTCAAGGCGGGCTTCACAACCGGCTGCGGCAGACCAAGCGGCGCATGACGTCCTGGTCGCCCTCTACCCGTCGTTTCAGACAACGCTCGACGCTGAACTTCAGCAGGATCTGGCGCAGGTTCCCGGGGGACAGGACAAGACGGACGGCATCAGCGTCGGACAAACCGTTGCCGCCCAGATTCTAGCGGCCCGCAGCACCGACGGAGCGAACGTCACTCCGCCTCCTTTTATCCCAGGAAACCAGCCGGGAGACTACCAATTCACGCCTCCCAATTTCCCACCAGCGGACTTCACCCAATGGTCTCAAGTAACTCCGTTCGCTCTGGCGCGCGCTGATGAATTTCGTCCCGCACCGCCACCGCAGTTGACGAGCGACGAGTACACAAGGGTTTTCAATGAAGTCAAGAGTCTGGGTTTCATTACGAGCACAACTCGCACCCAGGAGCAGACCCTGATTGGAACCTTCTGGAACGGCAACATTCAGGACTTCTGGAACGAGATCGCGCAGACCGCGGCATTGAGGCATCACCTGGGGCTGGCCCGCAGCGCGCGGCTGTTTGCTTTACTGAACATCAGCCTCGCCGATAGTACGATCGCCCTGTTCGAGGCTAAGTACACCTACCAGTTCTGGCGGCCAGTGACCGCGATTGAACTGGCCAGCGAGGATGGCAATCCCAACACGGAGCCGAATCCAACTTGGCTCCCGCTGCCGACCAAGACTGCTCCGGACCCTTCGTATCCCGGCGCCCACAGCACCATCAGTTTTGCCGGAGCCGAAGTGCTGAAGTCCTTCTTCGGTGATCGCTTCGCCTTTGATGTCACCTCGGAGTCGTTGCCAGTAGTGAAGCGT
>DATHJP010000473.1:0-3931 GCA_035489695.1 Terriglobales bacterium | reverse complement strand
ATGGATGCTGGCGCGCTGTTTTGCCGCGTGCAGGTCACCTTTTGTTGCTAATTATCCAAATCTATTGCCCATTGCGTTGAACTTGAATCGCGTGACTGGGTGAACTTTTCGAATACAAGAAGGGAGTTCCCTGCCCGGGGGCCAAGTTACGCGCGTTAGTGTACCAAAAAGTACTCCCCCGAATCACTTGGTTCGGGGACATATGGGATATGTCTGAGTAGTACTTTCAAGAGACGGCGCGTATTATGGACCGCGCGGAGTTAGTCAGACAGTTCAGGGGGAAATACTATGGTGGACTTCACGAAGGTATTGACCGAGCTCCAGCAAGAACGGAGCCATTTGGACCACGCTATCCAAGCGATTGGGAAGCTGGTTGCACTCAGTAAACCGCGGACGGCTTGGACGAGCTTGAGTAAGCCAAGACGCAAACTTTCGGTAGCCGCGCGCAGGAGGATAGCTGCTGCACAGAGAGCCCGATGGGCGAAGTGGAGACAGCAGACAAAGAAAGCGGCTTAATCTTCCGAGATGGGTCTGCCCTGACCTGGCGAGGACCGTTCCGCAGCAATGGCGTGGAGCCGTAAACGATTTCCGAAGTTCTCTTCGGTTTGATTGCGCGGGACGTCGACGCCGACAGGATAGCATTTAACATGGAAAGACTGCTGACTATCCGCGGCTGCGATCAACCTTGGCAGCACTTCCGCGCGCCGGTTTTTTGCCGCCGTCTCGCGACATTGAGGCGAATAGCTCTTTGACGCTGGCGTCGTTGAGAGGAGCCTTCTTTGTAAGTTCCGCTTTTGCCTGTTCCGAATTCAGGACGTTAAATCTCGGAGCAACATATGACTTTTTTCGACTAGGCTGAATGAATTCAGTGGTATTTGCCTTTTTGCCGGCCATTCGCGGTGTTCTCCTCTCAGATTGTCACACTTCAATAATATACTCCGATAATTGGCCCGATCGCAGGCGAGGCACTCTGTTCACAGGAGCGCCGTTTATACGCTTCCGATTATCTTAACTGTAGCAGAGGGTCTCCAAACAATATATAAGTACGGCGAGCATCCGAGTCGGTAATGTCGGTCTTCGCCCGACGAATGGCGTCGCCAAGTTTTATTCCGGGTTGCGTGAAGAGCAGGCGGACAACATTTTGATTCATCTGCAACTGCGGTTCGGGTGACGTCAGTCCAGAAGAGGCCCACACTCCTATTGCTCCGCCATTCTTCGATAGGATGAGGGCCTCGGCGAGGCTCTCGGTGTAGACATCATGGAAGAAACCATTGAGGCAGTTCATCGTCAAAAACACTGGCAGACGTGCACCATTAGTCAACGAGGCAGCGGCAGTAGTGTCCAGCAGGTCTTCGCCCGACCATACTTCCACTGAACCATGACCAACATAATTCACGAGAAGTTTCCCACTATTGATGCCATCAAGGATCGCCGCCCTAGCAGCTGCGGGATCGACCCCGGTGGCGAAGACATCAGTTACATTCATTGACCGCGGTAGCAACGCCTGTACTGCTTCAGCCTCCTGGGTGAAGCTGATGGTCGGATCGTCTTGGTCCGCTACCAAGAGCGCCTGATTGGTCCAGTCAGCAGGGGTTGCACTACGCTCGTATCGAACGATTTTCGCCACGATGGTTCTTGCGTCGTCTTCTGTGCGCACCGGGAGACGGCCCGTAGATATCTGAGGATATCCAGTATTTGTAAAATCGGAGAACCAGTCATCGGATGCCGTCTTGAGCTCAGACGTGGCGATTATCTTCGTGGGCACCAAGTCAAAGAAGCCGAAACCAAGATAATTTCGAGGATCCAGAGATGCATCACCCACAAGCAAGAGGTATTGCGGTTTAGTCTGCCATCGTAGGGTTGCGGTTGAGAGAAAGTCCCGGATTGCGTTCGGACTTGGTTCACCGAAAGCAAACTCGTCGTATAAGTCGTCAATGTTGGCGAGGGCTACGGATTTTCCTTGGCTCCGACGGAACGCCACCAGGGGAGCTACTTGACCCATAAATTTGGAGTTGGACACAATCACGACTTCGCTGCCGGCTTGGGCGCTATGCCAACTGGATGGTTGGTTCGGACTCAATTTGGAAGGCTTTGCAACCTGTCCCTCCGACAGCGCCAACAGTGTGTGAGTACCAGGAATGACTGCTGGCACCTTTGTTTCCAGCACATAATTTTCGCTCTCCGTGTGGATTCGAGGAATGAGTGCCACCGGAGTATTGGGGTTAGTGATGTCCAACAGACGTGTGGGAGGGCGGTGGAAACCGTTCACGGTCACGCGCTCCCCCGACTCGGCTGTGAATTTCAGAGAGTCAAGCTGTGCAGTGTATGTACGTGGGTACCTTAGCTTAATAAAATCTACCAGGCTGAGGTCGTTCTCTCCGTCTTGTGCGGTGAGCGTGACAATATTTTGGCCTTCGTGGATCAAGTAGCCGGGAACTCGCAGATGGATAGTACCTTCGTCTTGTCCCGTGAAATTTAAGGTTCCCAGAGTTGTTCCGTTCATTGACACAGTCACGTCGTGCGATGCCCCTTCGATCACGCCTTGCAAGACAACTTCAAGTTCCGCGTCTTCGTTCGCAGGCGATGCGAAGTTCACTGCATTAAGGATTTGATCAACCGGAGTCGAGGACACGAGTGCGCCAAAGAAATTATCGGTATTCTCTCTAAGTAGAGCGGCGAAATAGGTAGTCCGCTCCTTTAGTTCAACCGTGCACGGAAAGCTTTGCGGTTGTGGTCCGCCTTCTTCAAAACCAGATAGGTGGATTCGTTTGCCACGCTGGTCCCCTACTGCCAGCCAATAGACTCGTTTATCGGAATACGGGCCGTCTTGGCCCCTCCCGTAAAATTCGATTGCCGCCTTTGGGCCAAAACTTCCATCCGATGCACCCGTGAGGCGCAATGGCTGTTCGACTCCCTCGACAAAAAGCCTCAACAAACTTGCATCAACGCCGTCGGGCAATCCCCCCGCTACGAGTTCCGGCTGCGTAACTCGGTACCATCCATCGTGCGAAACTAGGATCTTAACTGCCGGCTTTGCAGCCAGTTCGAACTGTACATCCCGTACCGATCGGTTTGAAGAAGAAGAGAGCGCCTCTCCAACACATTCTGTCGGTGTAACTGGTTGCGGTCCGACGCTAAGAATGTTGACTTCTGTAATCATCTTGGCTGGGGAAAGACTTGAGTTCCCAAGACTAGGACCGGGTGACACAGGACCGTGGAAAGTCCGTGTGCCGTTCAGATCCACGTCTTCAAGCCAGTACGAGTGGATATCTTTTGTATCCTGCGGGTAGTCGATCCAAGCATAAGTTTTCGCAGCGTGCTGCTGCAGAGCAGCCTTCATGATCAGGGCAGACCCAGCGATCAGTGAAGGATTCAACCGAATCCGTTCCCCGTTCTCTTCCCGGTATACATTGAATCCCAAGTTCCCAAGTTCCCCGCCCGTCTTCCACGACAGGAGGACTTGATTTCCATTGACTGTTGCCATGAATGTTTCTAGTGCCACTCGTGTCGGAAATGTGATCAACGTAGTCTGCGTTGCCGTGTTGTTGGAAGAATCCGGATCAGGTTGGTCCGCTGTTACCGACGCGGTATTAACCGCAGAGGATGGAGTCACTGCGGTAGCTAGGATCGTAATAGTTGCAGACCCTCCACTGTTCATCGTACCGAGGAGGCAGGTCACTGTTCCGCCTGCCTGCGAGCAACTCCCCTGGCTAGGAGTGGCTGAAATGTAGGACACGGTCGAGGGCAACGTATCGGTGACTGTGACGTTGGTCGCGTTCGTTGGGCCGGTGTTCGTTACGGTCAAAGTATAAGTAAGAACATTACCTTGCTTTATCGGATTTGGCGAAGCCGTCTTGGTAATCCCTACGTCAGAACTGGAAACGATGGCGGTGATATCAGATGCAGTGTCGTTGGCTGCGTTCAGCTCATT
>DATHJP010000472.1:0-2677 GCA_035489695.1 Terriglobales bacterium | reverse complement strand
AAACGTATCGGCGACCGCGATGATTCGTGGCAGCAGGGGAATCTCGTCGCCTTTCAGGCCGCGCGGATAACCGCGGCCATCGAGTGACTCGTGATGAAGTTCGATGCCGGGGATCATGTCTTTCAACTGAGCTACGGGCCTCAGAATGGTAGCGCCCTTGGTGGTATGCGTCTTCATGACGTCAAATTCTTCCGGAGTCAGCGCACCCGGCTTCTTCAGGATGCGATCCTCGATTCCGATCTTGCCTACGTCATGGAGCTGGGCTGAGATTCGGACGATCTCAATAAAGTCTTCCGTCAGGCCCAGTTCGTGAGCGATCATCATTGAATAACGCGTAACGCGGTCAGAGTGTCCACGAGTGTAAGGATCCTTTTCGTCAACCGCGCCGGCCAGCATCTGAATGGATCCCATGAAGAGTTCGCGATTTTCATTGGCAGCGCGTTTAAGGTCGAGCACGAATTGCTCGAGCTCCTCGGACATGGTGTTGAAGGTGGCGGCCAGTTCGCCGATTTCGGTGCGGCTCTTCAGTTTTACGCGTTGGGAAAAGTCGCCGCTAGCAATGGCACGGCTGGATTCGGTAAGCACTTCCAACGGATTCGTAATGCGGCGCGCGGCAATAAAGCTGATCGCAATGCTGAGCAGAACTGCCAACAGCGCCAGAAGCCGGGCGGTGCGCTGCATCTCATAGACGCCACGGTAGGCCTCGTCCCGTGGCTTTTGCACCACGACGGCCCAGTCCAGATTGGTTACAGGACTGTAAGTGCCGAGCATCTTAACGCCTTTTTTCCCACCAACACTGAATTCCCGCGTGGGGACGACAAGTTGCGCTTTGCCCTGCTCAACGAAGTTCTTGACGATTTCCAGGTTGGTCATGTCCTGGCCGGTGGCATAGTCTTGCGTTGCGCCCGCAACCAGGCGCCCCTGACTGTCCACCACGTACGGAGTGAGGCCATTGTGGTTGACTTCTTGCAGCCGGCGAATAAGAAACTGCAAATCCACGACCGATCCGATCATGCCCAGGAAGCGTCCGCCATACATAACCGGCGCGCTGACCAGCATCACCGTACGAGACGACTTGCCGCTACCTACTACCAGGGTCTGTCCGTTATAAACCCGGCCATCCCGGGCGGCAGCGTAAGCGCGCTCCAGTTCGCGTTGCAGAAAGGCGTCGGGAGCAATTCGCCCGGCAGAAATTCCCTTGCCGTCTGAATTGAGCAACGTGGCATACGCGAGATCCTCCGAAGAGGACACAAAATTTTCCAGCAGCGCTCGAAGTTCGGGTGCTTCCACGTGTTCGGAAGTAATGTCTCCGCCGCTCGCGACCTGGAGGGCGGAAGATAGATTTGCCAACATCATGCGCAGCGATTCCTGATGCTGCGAAATGTCATCGGCCAGGGAGCGCGTTACTGTGTTCTGCAACAGTCGTTCATTGGTAATAAGGCGTTCGCGATTGATCGACTCCACCTGAGCCGAGTAGAAATACATGGGTACCACACTGACGAGAACGAGCACACCCACGATTACGTACAGAATGGGAATGCGCGCCGGCATGGTCAGTCTGAAGGACAAAGTGGCCCCTGTATTCGCCGTGTTAACACACGGCCGGAGTTCGAGTGTTCCTCTAAATTTTACGTTGAATGGAATGCGCGGAAAGGCACGTTAGAGCGGAATAGAGTTACCAAAGTACTTATGAGTGGTCAGTGATCAGTGGCCAGTAGCCAGTAGCCAGTAGCCAGTAATAACCAACGGGAACTGACCAGTGGATACCGACCACAATTTCCGGAGAGAACTCATGGCGATTCAAAAACATGACCAATGGAGCTATCTAATCATTTGGGAATTCCGCGTCCTGGCGGGAATGGACGCACGCTTTGAAAAGGCGTACGGGCCAAGAGGAGATTGGGCACGATTCTTTGCTCGAGATGAAGGGTATGTCAGAACAGACTTAAACCATGACTTGAAGGATGGGCGACGCTACGTAACCTTGGATTTCTGGGTATCGCGCGAGACCTACGAGAACTTTCGCCAACAGCACGCCGCGGAGTACGGAGAGCTGGACCAAAAATTTGAGGAGTTGACCGAGAAAGAGTTGGAGATTGGGAAGTTTGAGCGGATTGCGAACAGGTCCTAGTTTGGAGAGTTTCAGGAGCGCAAAGCGATCTCGCTCTTGCCTGTGCGCGTCATCAGTTCATGGATGGCGTCACGAGGCGATTTGCCGTCATGCAAGATAGCGTACATCTGTTCAGTGATCGGCATCTCGACCTTGTGCGCACGGGCCAGGCCGACGGCCGCATGCGTAGTGAAAACGCCTTCCGCCACCATCCCATGCATTCCGGCCATGATCTCGGCTAGTTTCCGTCCGCGGCCCAGTTCTACGCCGACGCTTCGGTTACGCGAGAGTCCGCCCGTGCAAGTGAGAACCAGGTCGCCCAAGCCTGCCAATCCAGACATGGTTTCCTGGCGTCCGCCACAGGCGACGACGAGGCGAGTGATCTCCGCCAGTCCCCGGGTAATAAGGGCGGCAATTGAATTGTGGCCAAGGCCCAGACCGTCGCAAACCCCAGCCGCGATCGCAATCACGTTTTTGAGGGAGCCTCCCAGTTCGACGCCGATCACATCGTCGTTGGTGTAGACGCGGAAACGGGGATCGCTGAATTCGCGCTGGATGGTTTCTGCC
>DATHJP010000471.1:0-4497 GCA_035489695.1 Terriglobales bacterium | reverse complement strand
GTAGGACACGACCGCGAACATATCGTCACCCGAGTTGGTCGTGGTGTTGCCGGTCAGCTTCACAAAGGACGACGCGCCAGTGCAATGGTAAGAGTCGGCCAGCGTGTTCGCGACTCGGCAGTTTGTTACGGTGGCATAGTTAGTCGCTGTGCCGTGGCTGACGAAGACCAAAATCCCAATGCAGGGCGAGTTGCCGACCGTGACGTTATCGACCGTGAATCCGGCGGCATGATCCATAAACACGCCGGATTGCGTGCCGGACGTGAGCCGGGTCGTGGGGGTAGGGTTGTAGAGCACCTTGACCGATTTGAGCGATGGGTTCGTGCCAGTCAGACGCATCGCGCCGTTGTTGACGTTGGACGCGCTGAACACGGTTGCATCTCCGTCGCCGTAGAGAGCTACGCTGTCGATGCTGATGTAGTTGGAATGGACGTAGGTGTGTCCGCCCGGAGCGTAGAGCGGCAGACCCAAGGATTTGGCTTTGGCGAGCGCATTAGTGATCGCGTTTTGGTCGTCCGTCCCCCCGTCCCCTTTCGCGCCTTCGTCAAGAAGATTGACCACGCTGCCCGCAGTTGTCTGCTGAAGGGCTGTGAGGCCAAATATCGCGATGAAAGCCATCAATATTGCCAACCGCGGGGAACGGTGGGACCGCCTCGGTGGTTTTATGGCAGTCACAATTAATGGGTTTACAAACACGAATGAGCAGCAGACCCCGTACCGCTTGGATTCTACAAAAAGTCGCGCGGACCCCAGGCTTTGCAGCGTTAGCGGATGGACGCACGCTGTTTCCCTCAAAAAGCTTCTATCTGCGTCACCCTAATCAAAAGCTCGATTCACGTCGTCGTGGTTCCGGTAGCGCTATAGGCTTCGCTCTCATATTCCTCACCGCCATACCGATAGTAATAAGTCCCAAACCGTGGAAGGTAATTCAAAATGAATCCGGTTGGCGTTGAGTTTGTTTCGGCCAGCTTCTGGATCGCCCTCAGCACTGCTCTGCGAGGGGTTTTCGAAGCACGCACCACGAGACAAACCAGGGAGACATGTCTGGCAAGGAGCAAAGAGTCACTTACCGCATGAATCGGCGCGCTATCAATTACGACCCGGTCAAAACTGCTTTCAGCCTCCCGAAGCAAGTCACCAACTCCTGCTTCCGACAGTAGCTCAGTGGGATTATTTGCACGCCGCCCCGCGGGCAAAACAAAAAGGCCTTCAATCTTGGTTTCTCTAAGCACAGTCCCCAGACGCACTTTGCCCTTGATGCAATCCGAGACTCCAAGTGCTTTTGTCTTAATGCCAAACGTTTTTCCAACAGAAGGCCGGCGCAGATCGGCGTCGATCAAAAGAACCCGCAGCCCCTGGTGCGCCAGAGATACCGCGTAATTGGTGGCGCAAAACGTTTTTCCTTCGTCTGGTGCGGCACTTGCCACAAGGAGGGCGGAGTGTCGCTGATTGCCATTAGCGGACGACACCTCAGTACGAAGTGTTCCCTGGTAAGGCAGCGATAATGCGTAATCGGGGGCAGAAAACGTTTTTTCTTCGTGTGGTGCAGAACTCGGCAAAAGGAGGATGGGGTGCCGCTGATTGCCATGAACAGACGATAGCTCAGTACGAAGTGTCCGGAAGGCCTCCGCAACATCGCTGTTGCGTCTGGCCGCGGCGATCGGTACGAGGGAGCGACGATCGGCCGGTCCGGCCTTCGGGATCGCTCCGACGCATGGTAATCCCAAAACCGCCTCTGCCTCATCCACAGTTTTCACTGTATTGTCGAGTAGACCTCTAATGAGAGCGAGAGCTATACCTACAGTTGAGCCTCCTACCAAAGAGAGTGCAATGATGAGACGAACTCTAGGCTTAGCCGGAACGCTCGGCATAATGGCGGGATCAACCACCCGGATTTCCTCCGCAGCGCTATCTTTGGTAGCATCCATCTCCTTGAGACGCGTCAAGGCCTTGTCGTAAAGGGCCTTGTCGGACTCCATCTCCCGCTGAAGAACATTGTATGAAATTGCTGTCTTGTTGAGTGCAAGTGCGCGCTTCTCCTGGTCAGCAAGAGCCTGCTTGAATTTGCGTTCTGTTTCGAGCGCCGACTGGTAAGCGTTGCCAAGTCCTGCCGCGACTTTCAAAACGGTTCGGTTCAGCCCGGCTTTAAGTTCACGGAGTTCACTCTCTGTCTGGATATATTTGGGGTGCAGCGGGCCATATCGCTTGGTCAAATTGGCGAGCTCCGCCTCCTTGTTGGCGACGTTTTGTTTTTGGTCGAGCACGTCTGGGGAACTGGATACGCTCTTAATCGCAAGCAATTTTTCGGGATCGTGGGTGCCAAGCTGTTGGATGAGCGCGTAATCAGCTTCAAGTCTAAGCCGTTCCATTGCCGCATCGGTCACCTTCGCGTTCATTTCCGTTAGTTTCCCAACCGTGATATTTTGGTTCGCTTCCAGAGAGACCGCACCGTGCTGTTCTTTATAATCCTGCAATGCTTGCTCGGATTTCTCCAGCTTTGCGGCCAACAGATCTGTCTGCGTTTTCAGGATCGGCATCGCGCTGGATGAAACGCCGGCTTCTTCCTCGACGTGCTGGATTATGTACTCCGCGACAACTGCCTCGGAGATCTTCTGCGCCAGTTTCGGATCGCGGCTCTCGCCAGTTACGTAGATTAATCGTGTGTTAACTTGCGAAGAAACGCCGACATGATAGTGGCCCAAATAGTAGGCCATAGCATCCAGGGAATAATATCCCGGTGGCTTCTTTTTCAAATCCAGCATATCGGGCGTCAGGTGCAACCGGTTTACCACTCGGCGCAGCACCACCATGCTGGTAAGCTTCCGTTGAATCGTGGCAGGAAGATCCTCTTTCAACAAGTCCAGCGTTTGACTGTTTTTTATTTCCATCACGTTGCCGGCAACCTGATTCACCTGCACTGTCGTCGTTGCATCGTATAACCGAGGCGCCAAGACAGCGTAACCGACGCCGAGCGCCACAATCAAAGCAGCGGAAAACAGGATTAGACGAAGCCTCTCGCGCAGCACGTGATAGATGTTATGCGCAACAGCTGCGGAATCGAATGTCAAGTCGTTCGATGGAAGCTGTTCCACTTTCACAGGTCACGATTCGCTTCAGAGGTAAACAAATATACTCTCGGAAACTGCGTATTTTGTCAATCGCAAATCATGAATTTGTAAAGGGCGATTGCAGTTCCCAAGACCGACCTTTTTCAGTTTTATAAATGATGCGAATTTAGCTATATGCTGTTCATCCTGCAAGGCGGAGTGCCCTCTATGGCCCAGATTATGCGGATCCAGTGAAGATGAACTGTGCTAGATCTGTCTTTGGCAAACCGGTAGAAAGTGTGGTGCCGTAGCATGGCGAAAATTCTTCGAGGACCGTCAGGGACGATCGCGACCAGCGTCGGACGTACGACCTGCGATCCACCTCTGCTCTGTAGATGACTCGTTTTAGCAGTCCTACCTTCTCGCGGGACATCTGCTCTCCCTGCCGGACCGCACACATTTTCGGCCGCCGTTCACCAGCTCCGATTTGTCGGGGGTTCTGCCGTCAGCCCGCTGAAGCAGCACCCTGGGTCCATGCCGCAACCCGCCCGATCTTTTCCGGTTCGCCAATATCCAAAAGGGCGAAACTTTGTCTCGCTCTGCGTCAAAGCTTTAGTAAAAGTGGTCCGATGCTACGCCGTTCATCGGTCGAGTCCACATTCCGGCTGCGTTTCTTCAGAATCGGCTGCAGTCGAACAGTGGTGGCCACCGGAATGTTCCTGCTGTTCATGTTGGCGCAGATGACCTCGGGGCAGGTCGCCGAGACGGAAACGCGCGAACGTGATTCGAAGAGCCTATTCCCATCGGAGCTTAAGCTAACCGGCGACTACGCGACCGGGCTTTTTTTCGGGTTTCTCCAGCCTGAAGAGATGAGCCCAGCCCCGACGCAGACTCCGACACCACCAAACGAGAATGTGGAGAATGTGGAACCCTCCCCGCTTCCAGGGACGAGTGAATCTCCAGCTCCATTGCCGATCCCGAACAACGCGGAGCCTGAACTCCCGGAGCCCGCGACCCAGATTGGCACTGGTGAACAGGGCGTACCGGAGGTCGAGGTTAACCTTAAGCAGAAAAACAAGTTGATAAAATTTGTGTTCGGCGTGCAAGTACGCGGCGGATTCGACGATAACATTTTCATTCAGTCGCATAACCGGCAGTCCGATTTTGTGTTTACGCTTTCACCAACCATGGCGATCGGTTGGGGTGAGGTGCGCGAAGAAATTCGGCGACTTGCGGGTGATGTTTTCGGGAGGGGCCAGGTAGGTGAGGGAATTCGGCGGTTCTCGGGTGATCGTTCCGCCGTATATTGGGAGCCCGAGGAAGAAGTGCGGAACTTCCTTTTCCTCCAATACACTCCTACGTTAACCTTATTCGCCGAACACGGGTCGCAGAACGCACTCGATCACTATTTATCCCTTCAAGGACAGTTAAAGCTCGCTTACCTCACGTT
>DATHJP010000470.1:0-2952 GCA_035489695.1 Terriglobales bacterium | reverse complement strand
CGTTAAAACGCCGGGCTATTCTCAAGATGTCCCTCCGGGACAAGGAACGTGGCGAACGCTTTTTCCGTCAAGCAAGCAACCCGATTCGACGTAGCTGGTGTAGGATTGTTGAGGGCGTGTGGCCCGGCCACGAATGGCCAGGTCCCGGATATATTTTGCTCGAAGTGATGTCATAGGCCGCCCATCATGGCGGCCATGGACTCTTACGTCGCGTCCTCAGGAACAAGACTCGGCGAAGCGGCTTCGTTCAACGAGACGCTGGACCGACTCCAGAAGCTTTTCACTACTGGTTACCGGCATTCATGATTGCGGCGATTGAGGACTCTCAAGAGGCTGATGTTGTCGTCGATTACATCCCTTGGTCTGTCAGTGGCAAGTATGCTTCGCAGCACTGGCCGCTATTCTCGCAGGTGGAGCGGCAGGCCTTGGCTGCGTACTTAAGTTTCCAGATCGAGAAGTTTCCCGACGAAGTAGAGCACGAACGCAAAGCACTTGGCGATTTAGAGGCTGCCAACAAAGCGCTGCAGGCAACAGCCGCCGCGACGGGCAGTTGACCGGTTTATGAAACTCGAACATCATCATTGCAGGCCACGCCCGCTTCCGGCGGCTGTGCCTGAGCTGGATCGTTAGCTCTATGTCCTTCGACGGCACATTTGCACACAAGTTCATATTCCCGGTCATTGCGCCGTTGCTTCTTCTCGGGATGATGGTCCTAGTTGCGCGGGATGATGGAGTGTGGTGGAGTCTTATGTTCCTTCCGTTGGTCTTTTTCTTGGTTTGGGTTTTCTTCAATATCACTCTCCCGTTGAAACGAATTCGGATTACCGGTGATTCTATTGAGATCAGCGATTACCGTCGTCGGTGCCTTGTGCCACTTCGACATATTCGGCGAGTCGAGGACGTTTGGATCGGTGCGCCGCGCGCGAGACGGATTATATTTAGCGAGCCTACGATTTTTGGCGGAACGGTCATTTACCTGCCGCGATATCACGGTTTTTTTCAGCGTGATTGGCCGGAGTTGCAAAATGTCATCCCGAGCTAACACCGGGCTGGAGGCAACAGCGGTTGGCCGTCTCTGTTTGCAATCGGTGCGCTCCCCGCCCTGGCGATTGCCGGGCACAAAGAAATAGCCGCCGTTTCCGTCCCAACTGCACCTTTCGGTTGCAGATTCGCGGGTCGCCTGGACGTATGAGGTCCCTTTCTTCTCGATCTTCGCCGTCCGCTCTTCCAGCGCACCCAGGTTTGCCTGGACGATCTCCAGACCGTTGATAGCCGCCATCCTCAAGGACGACACCCTTGCAAGAACAAGTCGCTCTGTAGTTCAAATCCCCAGCGATCAATCAACCGAAGTGAAAGCGTCGCTTCCAGATGGGTTTTGGTGTCAACCACGTCACCGGTTTTTAATTGCTCCGAATCGATTATTCCCTATCATGTGTGTTGAATCCACATGCCAGAGGCACCCAAGAAGAAATCCCAGACGATGAAGATCGGGCACGCCACGGTCTGTGGCCGCCCAGAGTCGCATGTCGAACCCGACGTTTCCGCATCTGTCGCATTTCGCGGCGTGAAAACCCGGAAAGGTATCTCGCGCTCCGTGCGATTGATTTTATTCTGCGCAGCCCTCAGCCGCATCGCGCAGTTTCCCGGCGCCACTGCGTCGGATGAAGGCAACGTGCCGGGTCCCTCGCGGGCTTTCACGCCACGCACCGTTCTGGCCTTTTATGCGGACTTGCAGGGCGCCAGCAGGAGCGCCATCTGGAAGGCGCTCGGCGACAAGACGGGTCCCCTAATGGAACAGTTGCAATCGATGCAGCAGGGTCAACTGTCCTCCTTGCACTCGGCCCAGGTTCTTCCCGCGTTCCAGCAAACCAACATGGCTGAAATGACCGTGATACTGGAGGGCGATAAGGTGCTGAACAGCCTTCAATCCGGCCAACTTGATCCCGGCTCCGGATTCCTGGCTGTCATCCGTCTCACTCAAAGCCAGGACGTGGATCATCTCATTCAGGAGGCGCTGGAAGCCATCGAGAAGGTAAAGCCCGGTCTGCGCGGCCAGATCGAAAAGTCACGTCGTCGTGTCGGCGCCGCGCAATTCTTTGACCTCCCGGCTGAGGCCCTGGGCGACGAGAAACCGCCATTCCAGGTGAGCTGCGCGGTCGGCCCGGGCAAGGACGGAACGGTCGTCGCGCTGGGCAGATCGGAAAACCTGCGCGCTTTTCTGTCCGGCCAGACGGAAGGCACACTCCGCGGGCAGGTCAACGAGACTCTGTCGCGGCGGGGTCAGATCTGGTTTTATGTTTCGGTTCCCAAAGACGCGACAAACAGCCTGGGCGCCGGTCCGGCCGGCCTGAACGCGAATCCTATGCTGGCGGGGTTGGCGCAAAGCATGGACAAGGTGCGCGAAGTCAATTTCAGTTTCAATTTCGCCGCCAGCCAGGTCGATTTTCAGCTCGATCTGGCCTGCGTTGACGGCGCCGCCGCCAACCAACTCGCGCAGGGCGCCCAGGGAATTCTCGGGATGGTTCAACTGAGCGCAAAACAAAACCCCGCTTCAATGCCCCCATTCGTCGGCAAGATCAAGGCTGCAGCGGAGGGTGCGGCCTTCCGTCTGACCACGGCGATTACGATGCGCGATTTCGATCTGGCCCTGCAGAACGTCAAGCGCGGGGTGGCTGCTGCACGGCCGCGGGTCTCATCCCCGAGCCCGAAGCCAGAAGCAGCAGCCACGCCCCAGCCGGTGCAGCCTGTGGAGGTGGAATTCGTTCAGTTCAACTCGGACGAGCAGCAGTCCCTGCGTCCGGCCAAAATGCGGGTCCAGAACCGATCGTCCCGGCCGGTGAAAGAACTCAAGTTAACGTTCACCTATCTGGATCAATCCGGCCGTAAGCTCGGCCAGTGGACCCGCAATCATACCAGTTTGACCTCGGAAAACCTGCTCGGTGGTGAAACCAC
>DATHJP010000469.1:0-4150 GCA_035489695.1 Terriglobales bacterium | reverse complement strand
ATCGGGGAAGTTAAGACCGCAGCGGGGCAGGGCAAGCTCACACCATCCATCATCGAGAGGCTGGACAAAGGACTCCAAGCGCTGGGCCAGTCGGAGTAGGGAGACATAAAGAGAGAAAAATCAAACGAGGGTGCCCCACCTTTTGCGTCTTTTGGACGGGTGCCTACTCAAGCCCGATTTTGGCTTGAGTGGGGCAGTTCGACTTCTGGACAAAGTCTTCCCGCCGCTCGTTCGCGTTTTCGGGCCGTCCATTCCGACTCGATCTCTACACGTCCTTCAGCGCCGGTAGCGTAGTGGAGGAAGCTGCTCCACTGCCAGTCCTCCGGACGGGTGCATAACCCTTGCTTCACCAGATTGCGGTGAAGATAGCGCAGCTTCTCCACAAAGTGCAGATAATTTCGAATGTTGAAATCGTAGTACCGCTTTTGCCAGAAATGATCCGCATCGCCGATCAAACGCCGCGATACTCCTTGCTTGAGAGACTTCAGTGCGTCGGCGAGCGTGTGCTGTTGCGTTTTGCTGAGCCAGTGGACATCCCCACTCAAGCCAAAACCGGGCTTGAGTAGGCCACCCGCCACCGTTGATTTTCGATTGTTGATTTTCGATTTCCAATTTCCAATTTCCAATTTCTAGCTTCAACTGCTCCCGACGCTCTCGCGTTTAAGCTTCTCTGAAATGCAGTGAGGGATCGTCAAGTTCTTTCTTCAGGTCAGGTTGCTGTAGTGCGCCGGATTCGATATCTATGTGCCAGTCCTCGGTCAGGAGCAGCGATTGATTCAAATCGTAATATGCGATATGCAGGGCGGGGCCGTTGAATGAAAGATTTGCGTATCCGTTGTAGCCCACATCAACTTTCTCGTCGCTGGGATAACGCCGGTTATCCCAAGCCAGCCATCTGCAATCCAGAATGTCAGGAGTCTGGCCTCGCTCGACGGGCATGCCGCCATGGCCGATACATCGCCCGTTCGCCTCGATGCCCTCTTTGACGCTGAACTTGTCATAGATCGCGAGCCTGTGCTCGTGGCCCCAAAACCAAATAACCGGCCGGTGAATGAGTTTCGCCAATTGCTTTGCCGGAATTTGATACCAGCCCTCAAATGCGGAGTACGGTCCGTGATGCGAGAGCAGAATCAATCCGCGTTTGTCGCCGTCCGGATTCACCGAGGACTTGAGCCAGGCGAGCAGGGGATCGGGAATATTGCATTTCGGTTTGAACAATGTTGTCTTGCGTAGCAATTTGCTGCGCCGGAGGAGTGGCACTTTCGCCCAGTCGAAACGAGTGGAATTGTAGCCTGTGTCCAGTCCAATGATGCGCCAGTGCTTATTTTCGAGGCAAAAGAAGCTGGCCCACTGGCCCCTTCCCCATTCGCTGCCGCGTTCTTTCAATCCCATCCGGGGCAGAACCAATCTCCAATAGCCGTTTCCTTCGGCATACATCTCGTGATTGCCATTGAGTGCGAAGCTGCCTGCGGCGCCCATCGGCCATTTTACGGGAGCATAGGGGCTGGTTTTCTCACCAAGAAAGTTTTCCCGCACTTCATTGTTGTCGCCAACGTAATACACATCTCCCAGGTGAATGGTGAAATCAGGTTGGGATTTCTCCATGGCGAGAGCAACTTTTTTTGCTTCATCAGTTCCTGTGCCCCAATCGCCCGCCAGGCTGATCTTCGCGCGGTCATCCATGGGATAGATACCGGTGCGTTTGTTGTGCGTTGTGTAATCTCTGAAGGCATGCTTCTGTTTAAACCAGTATTTGGCAACCTGCACTATCCACGTGAAGAGTCTGCCGGGAAGAAAAGCCGAGATGGGGTTATAGGTGGCGGTTGAATATCCTGCCCGCGCAGCATGGAGATGAGCTGACATTCTCGAGTGCGCGAACCCTGTAAAGTTTCCGAGATCCTTGCCGGAGACTGGCTGGTCGGGCTTTCCGCTTCGGCGATCGGCCCTGTGTTTGGACTTCAAATGCATTTGGTGGCTCACGATGAAAGGTGATTGTAGTATCTCAGAGTCCCATGCGACCGAAGTGTAGGCCGGATAGTGGGTGGCCCACATCTGGGCGCGAAGCCGATGTCTCTGCCAAATTGGTGAAGCCCCATGGCGGGATTACTTTCGTCATAGACCACTATTACCTTTTAGGCGATACACTGACGCCGACGCGTTGTCTACGGTCAACGGAAAATGTCAGAGCAAGCGAATTCCATTCTCGCTAGAGTCAGCCATGATCTCTCGCAACTGGAGAAGAGAGATTGGGAGCTGTGGATCATTGTGTCCTTTACGGGCGTGATCGTGGGAGGGGGACTGCTGGCGATCTTGTTTCCAGCTGCATTTTTTGATGGAGACAACATACATTTTGAGCTTACCGTGTCCCGACAACTTGTGGTTGGGCTGATCGCTCTATTAATACTGCTCAATACTTATGTAGTCACACGGCGTCTGGAATTGCGGCGGGTGCGTGAGAAATTAATTTCCTCGACTATTCAGGGTGAACTGGCGCGACAGCAATCGTTTACGGATCCTTTGACTGAGCTTTATAACCGGCGGTCGCTAGAAGACATGGCGGCGCGGTTCATGAGCCACGCTCAACGCCTGCACAAGCCTCTCACGTTCATGCTGGTTGACGTGGACAGGTTTAAAGAAGTGAATACGCGTTTCGGACACCTCGCGGGTGATGTGGTACTGGCTGAGATTGCTTCCCTGCTTAAACGGGCGGTGCGCGGTTCAGACGCCGTCATTCGATTCGGAGGAGACGAGTTTTTGATCATCCTGGCGGATGCCTGCCACGGTGACGCCAAGATAGTGGTGGACCGGGCTCAAGCCTGTTTGCGAGATTGGAATCAGGGTGGGCATCTAAAAGGTTTCGAGATGAGTTTGAGTATTGGCGTCGCGGAATGGCGAGAGGGAGTAACGCTCGATGAAGTCCTGGACGCGGCGGATCGAGAGATGTACGCATCGAAACCGATATCCCGGCCGGCGAGTCCGCAAGAGCAACCCGCAATAAGGACTAAGGTCAAGGCCACTGCTGCAAGGGCGCCCCACGGAGCTTCGACCGCTCAAAGTTAGAAGCCGGTGATTTCACAAGAGTATGTCTGAAGGTCCAGTCCCACGGAACTCCCAGGTCGGACACTATCCAAATTTAAGTTGGCTTGTAGGAAGTTTGCGGGGTGTCGCCATCGTCGCTGCCGATGAGATCTCGAATGAGCTCCATCTCTCGGGCGCCCATTTGCTTGAACTGAACTCCGATGCGTTGTCGGTCGTCGACTCGGGCAAACACGCCGTTGGTATCAATTTTCAAGTCCCGTCCGGGAAGCCGGAACGACAGCCGGACCTTGGCGCCCACGGGCAAAGGACGGCCCATTTCGAAGAGAATTCCTCCCTGGCTGATATTGGAAGTTGTTCCCTGGAAGGTTTGATCCTCAAAGCGGCAGGTAACGGCTGTCTGCAGCGGAACCCGTACAAATTGGCGGCGATTTTCGAACATCCGGCCGCGGGCAGCCTTGAACAAGTTGGTGAGCCTTTGCCGATCGACGGGCTTTTGCAGGAAAAAGGTAGTTCCGGCAGCAAAGGCCTTTTGCATGGTTTTTACGTCGTCTTCTCCGGTGACGACGACGATGGGCGCGGACTTGTTCCAGGAGGACTTTCGAATCCGTCGAGTAAGTTCGAAACCATCCACTTTGGGCATCTGAAGATCCAGGAAAATGCCGTCGAATCTTTCCTGATCGACCAAAACTGAGGCCGCTTCGCTGTCACTGACGGCGCGTACATCCGCCTGGAGCGAAGTGAGGACTTCACCCATCAGTTCCAGCGTAGGCGCATCGTCTTCGACGATCAATACCTTCAGGGCCACGACGACTGTTTCTCCTTGCCGAAAAAGGACCTGGTGCGGGATGAATAGATAGCAGATTATCGCTTTTTGCAGCCCGATTTCGTTTCTAAGTGCCTCGTAACATTACCTTAGTACTTCTCTTCACTCTCACAACAGTTGAGTTAACAGTCCTTATTGACGAGGATGGAATGACATATGGCTGGCAAAATCCTGGTCGTCGACGATGACGCGGCTAATCGTGAACTGCTGCAGGAATCCCTGGTGGCGGAGGGGCTCGAAGTCGTGACCGCACCCGATGGCCGCAGTTCTCTTGAGGAGTTCGCGCGA
>DATHJP010000468.1:0-6022 GCA_035489695.1 Terriglobales bacterium | reverse complement strand
CTATAAGGCCGGTATAAGGCCGGCGGTCTGAGGGAGAACATCTTAGTCAAATCATGGCTAAACAAGTCGGGCGTGCGCGGCTAGTCGGGATGGTCCTTGGCATTGCGGTTCTTATCGCCGCGTTGCTGTGGAAGCGCTTGTTGCGTTGACGGTCCTATCGTTGAATCGGTCTCCAGGCTTCATGTGCGTCAACGGGGAAGGCTTGGAGAACAACGCGCGAGTGACAGGAGGCAGTAGGACATAGTTGACACATGGTGTATCCTCAGGCCCCGCCGATGGCGGAGCATGCTCACCCCGTAACCGAAGCAGTGAATAGCCCCGCTGATTTCGGGTGGCGAACAAATTGATTCACACTAAGTCTGCGGGTTTCTCCAGCCATCCCCCGAACAGGAGGATTTATGCGCAGCCAGCTTCGCGGTAGATTTTACTTTTGCGTGCTATTAATGTTTCTAATAGCCACGTCGCTTTTAACCAGCGCCCAGGTGACGGTCTTCGCCACCGGACTCAACAATCCGCGCGGAATCAAATTTGGACCCGACGGTTTTCTCTACGTAGCCGAGGGCGGATTGGGAGGATCGCGTTCCACCGTAGGGCAGTGTGACCAGGTGATAGAGCCAGTCGGTCCCTATACTGGCGACTTCACCGCTCGCATCTCCAAAATCAGCCCGAGCGGAACACGTTTAACGGTTGCCGAACACTTGCCTTCCAGCCAGACCAGCCCCGCTCTGGGCAGTCTCATCAGGGGAGTTGCGGACGTCGCATTCGTTGGTAATACGCTGTACGCGTTGCTTGCCGGCGCCGGATGTTCGCATGGACTTGCAGGTACTACGAACGGTGTGATTAAAGTGAACTCGGATCGCACCTGGACCTTAATCGCCGATCTCAGCGCCTTCCAAAAGGCTCATCCCGTCAAGAACCCGGAGCCTGATGATTTTGAACCGGACGGAACCTGGTACGGCATGGTTACCGCGAAGGGCCTGCTCTACGCCGTCGAACCTAATCATGGAGAGGTGGATTACGTCACAACCAGCGGCACCATCACTCGCGTGATTGACGTCTCGGCCAGCCAGGGACATATCGTGCCTTCGTCTATAACCTACCGGGAAAGCTTGTACGTCGGAAACCTCAATACGTTTCCCGTCGTTCCGGGGAGTTCCAATATTTTCAAGATCACGCGCGTTAGCGGTCAGATCAGCGTATTCCAGCCCGGTGTGACCACGGCTCTGGGAGTTGCTTTCGATTCTCAGGGCAGACTTTACGTTCTCGAAACCAGCACGGTCCCTGGGAATCCAACCCCGGGAACCGGTGACGTCGTGCGGGTGAAGGGCGATGGCACTTTAGAGACGATTGCTTCTGGACTCACTTTCCCAACAGCGATGACATTTGGGCCGGATGGAAAACTTTACGTCTCCAATTTTGGGTTCGGCTTTCCCGCCGGCTCAGGGCAAATTCTTCGTATCACTGTTCCGTAATGCATGTTCCGTAATTCGCTTGGGAAGAATGGCGGGAAATCGCGAGCCTGCCATTCTTTTCCGTGCGCATTTTTAGAAGGGACGAGCTTTTCGAACGTAACTGAGAAAGAGAGCGAGGTCTGCAGCATATACGACGCGTTTCTGATTCGCTCTCGTCGTCTGTGGAAAACCACAACCACAATATTTCCACCTTTTTTTAGTGGCGAGGGTATGCTCAGGAACAACGGGGGTGCCCCTTTGACGAGAGGTGGTCCGTGGCAGGAGGCATACAAGGATGCAATGCTCGAACGCGATGAGGGCAGACTGCTGAAAAAAATCGAAGACGCTCATGCTGCCATACAACGACGCATTGAGGAATTAAAACTAGGAAGCGACCACGACGGGAGCTCTGGGGAAAGGCGGGCCATTGCCGACGCTTTGCACAGTCTTCGAACCATTCAAAAGCTGGCATCCAGATCATTCACTGAAGGCAGCAGGAAGGGTGGGAAAACTCCCGAGGATGGAGAGACATCATGAAACATAGGTGCCGCCGGTTTCTAGCTTCATCACGGCGTAGCCGACAGCGTACCTGGCAGGAAATCTTTCCTCATGCCCGAATCGTCACTGATCCGACGAAGTTGGCGCTGTTAAATGCCGAAGTTGCGGAGCGCAAACAGAAGGAAGATGCGAAATTGAAAGTGGGTGGTTGAGTAGCGATACCGGCTTTGAACTCGAATCCGTTCGTGTGGTCAATGAACATCAAAATCCCCGCCCAAGCAGAGCTTGGACGGGGCACCCGATAGTGCATCGTGAGAATGCCTTGATGGGCTGGTGATGACGTTCAGGGGTTAGGGGTCCTTCGACTGCGCGGCGGCTTCGCTTTGCGAAGCTGCCGCTTCGCTCAGGATGACAGGTGTGTTGAGGGAGCACGCGGGCGAGGGCGCCCGCGCCACACTTAGAAAGACTAAGTCTATGCGGTGGCTTTGTCGGTTAGCGGCGGGGACTCTTCGGCGTTTTTCGCGTCCAGTTCCAATTGCTCCTGGCCGCTTAGGACGGTGACCCGTCCGCGATACGTTTTCAGGTGGCGTTGGGCGGTCTCAAAAGCTTCTTGAGCTTTATTCAAATTCTTGCCGACATTTTCGAAGTGGTTCTGGAAATAATCGAATGATTTTTGCGCTTTAGCTAATTCCAGGCGGCTCTTCTCGAAGCGGCTGGCGACCTCATACCACTTGTGAACCAAGGCAATCGTCTGCAATGTCATCAGTAGGGTATTGGGCGATACAGGAAATACGTGCTGCTGGTTGAGCCAGTCGGCGAGATCACGGTTGCGGATCGCTTCCATGTAGAGTGTCTCGCTGGGCAGATACATCAACGCAATGTCGGTGGTGCCGTTTTCTGGTTGGATATATGCCTTGATGCGTTTGGCTTCCGTCTTCATCACACGCACAAATTCGTGACGGGCAGCTTCGATTTCTGCTTCCACATTGCTTTCAAACAGCGCCAGCACTTGTTCGCGGGGGAACTTTGCGTCGATGGGAAGACGGCGGTCAGGGAACTGAATCATGGCGTCGGCGCGTCCTCCGCCCTCGCCGGGAGAAGATTGTATTTCGAACATATGAGCGGGGAGAAAATCGGCAAGCAGGCGCTCCAGGCTGGCCTCGCCGAACGTTCCTCGAAGGTGAGGCAGTTTGAGAAGATTATTCAAATCATTGATGGAGTGTCCGAGCGCGCCGACTTCACGTAATTGTTCTTCGGCGGCTTTCAAATGCTGCTGCACTTTTTCAAACTGCGCGAAGCCTTCTTTAATGTTCTGATCGAGCTTTGCCTGCACCTGATCGGTGATGGCAATCAACCTGGTATCGACGCGATCGCGGATCGCTTCCAAAGACTGAGCGGTGCTTTGATTGAAATTGTCGATTTCGGTCTTGAGCTGAGCGGTGGTCAGCGCGAGCGAACTGGTTAATTCCGTCCGCGCCGCCCGGAGATCCTGCGTCTGCTCTCGACGCCCACTGGTTAGCTGGGCTTCCACCGAGTTGCGGATTTCCTTGAAACCCTCGGCCAGACGGTCGGTTACGCCCTGGCGCAAGTCTCCTTTAGTGCTCTCCAGACGCATGGCCATATCGGCAGTGGCGGCAGTGAACCTTTGGGAGAGAGATTCGCGCAGCGCCACCGACTCCCGGGCAAGTTCCGTGATTTCAGCGGCTTGTGACGCGCGTGAGAGGCGGCGGAAAATCCCCGCGACCAGTGCCAAAAGTACTAGGTTTAACAGCAGCAACGAGCCCAGCAGTAATGTCCCCATGGTAAGGTGCTTCCCCCGATTCTAGAGGCTAGCCTGAGGGAAGCAAAGCAAAACTTCGGCTTTGTTTAGCACCTAAATACTGGGTGCGCTTTTTATGAAACGGGCCCTCACTGCCGCGCTGGCGATTTTTCTGATAGGTGGCCCGGCCTCAGCAAAAACTCGGAAGCCGAAGCCCGCAGCGTTCGTGGCTTCCGTCGCGCAATTTTCGTTTGCCTACGAGGCGGACGCCGAGAACCAGCTTTTCGCACTAGCTAATCAAGTCCGGGCAGAAGCCGGAGTTCCCGCATTTCAGCGGGATGAAGGACTGACTCAGGCTGCGCGTGAACATGCCGCTGCGATGGCGGCACAGCAGCAACTTTCACATCAGTTTTCTGGCGAGGCCTCGGTCCAGCAGCGATTGGCCGCTGCGACTCCTCTGCATATTGATCGGGCTGGAGAAAACGTAGCCTATGCTGGCACTGTGGATCAGGCGCATGACAACCTGATGCATTCGCCTCCTCATCGGGAGAACCTTTTGAATCCGGCTTACAACGTGGCGGGCTTTGGCGTTGTGCGCAGCGGAGATTCGTTGTACGTGGTGCAGGATTTCGGACACGGCTCGCAGGTCAGCAGCTCACAGCAAGCCGAGAATATGGTGGCAGAGAACGTAATCCGCATGCGGGAGAAGTCCGATCGCTCTCCATTGCAGCGTCTGGACGGCAGTGGCGTCCGCGCGGTCGCATGTTCCATGGCGCGGGCGGATTCTTTGAATGTGTCGTCAAATCCCGGGCAGTATTTTCTCCGGTATACCAGTATGCAGCCGGAGACGCTGCCTGCAAGTGCCGCCAAGACCATTGCGGACCGCGGCCTTCGGGCGTTTGCGGTGGGGGCTTGTTATGCGAGTACGGCAAGCTATCCCGGCGGGGTGTATTGGATCGCGGTGGTTTTTTATTGATTAATCCAACAGCTCTATACGTGGGTGCAGAAGTTGCTGGGCGGCAACATGAAGACATTGAAAATATTGGCGATTTGCTCGACGTTTGTTTGGATTGGACTCCTCTTCTTTTTCTCTAACATCGCCCTTGTTCTTACTAATGCTGGCGAGTTTGAGATTTTTAATTTGCCGTTTACCGACCTTAGAACTCGCGTGCCTAACAGTTCAATTCACTTTACCGTCATTTTGCTAGCTGTCTGGATAGTCATCGCTGGTTCCCTCTGGATAATTTGGCTGTTCGGGAGCAAAAGAAGGGCCTAGTTATTCAAAACAGCCCAGTACCGCCAGTCTGTCGTCTCGCCTGACAAATTCAGCTTGTGCTAACCTGCAAATGGGCTTATGGAAGCGTCTCCGCAAATCCGCATCGGTACTGCCGGCTGGTCCTACAAGGATTGGGAAGGGGTGTTTTATCCCTCAGGGATGCAGCGCAGAAGGGAACATCCGCTAGAATATCTAGCACAGTGCTTCGATCTGGTGGAGATCAATACTTCTTTTTACGGACATATCAAGCCGGAGCTGGCGAAGGTGTGGGCGCGTAAAGCCTTCGCAGTGAATCGAGATTTTGTGTTCACCGCCAAACTGCATCGTTCGTTTACGCATTCTCCGTTCGCGGTGATGGAACCGACCTCAGCCGCCACCATCAAGCCCAGCGATGAAGACGAAATGCTGGCTCGTGAAGGATTGGAAGCGCTGGCCTCGGAAGGGAAGCTGGCAGCGTTGCTCATCCAGTTTCCGGTTTCCTACAAGAATACAAGTTTGAACCGGGAATACCTCGAGGTGCTGTTGCGTCAGTTCATCGAGTATCCGTGTGTGGTGGAGGTGCGGCACTCGAGCTGGGATAATCCTGAGACCATCCGCTCCTTTGCGCAGAGAAATGTTGCTTTCTGCAACATCGATCAGCCCGTAATCGGACGTTCGCTGGAAGCCACGGAACACGTTACCTCCACTCTGGGATACGTTCGCCTGCACGGACGAAATTATGATCAATGGTTCGAATCGGAAAAGCGCGACGATCGCTACAACTATCTCTACAGCGAGAACGAACTGACTGAGTGGAAAGATAAGATCGAGCGCATCGCCCGTAAGGCGGAAGTCACTTATGTGGTCACCAACAATCACTTCGAAGCTAAGGCGGGAGTGAATGCGCTGCAGTTGAAGCACATGTTGACAGGGCAACGTGTGAAGGCGCCGGAAACGCTGTTGCGGCATTATCCGGAGCTTAAGAATTTTGCCGATCCGCTGGGCGATGTTTCCAATTCCAACCTGTCATTGCTCGCCTAGAACTGAATCCTGCTGGGG
>DATHJP010000467.1:0-6037 GCA_035489695.1 Terriglobales bacterium | reverse complement strand
GGGATCACCGGCCTCAGTTCCGAACATGTGGTGAAGTTCGCTGGATAACGAGTTGTTCTTTCCCGCCGGATCCCATTCCCAGGTGCCGATCTGCGCTGCTGTTTGGGCCCGGTGCAACCGAGTTTCATTCTTTTCCATGGTCCGGCGTGCCAGGACGTGGTCGGTAACTTCTACCGCGTGTACAAAAATCCCTTCGACCGCTCCTCCGGCGTTTCGAACCGGCTGATAAATGAAATTGAAGAAAGCCTCTTCCGGCTGACCGGAGGCGCCGCGATCCAGGTTGACCTTCATCTCCGTGCCCACAAATGGCACGCCGCCACGGTAGACCTCATCCAGGAGTTCGAAAAAACCTTGGCCCTCTAGCTCAGGCAAGCTTTCGCGAATGGTTTTCCCCAGCAGAGCCTTGTCCGATTTGCGGCCGACCGCTCGGACATAAGCCGGATTAACGAAGGTCCAACGATGCTCGGGGCCGCTCATGACGCCAATCGCGGCGGGAAGCTGCATGAAAAGCTCGCGCAGATGGTTACGCTCGGCCAGGAGGTCGAGCTCACCCAGGTGAGGAGCGCCAGTCTTCGTGCCCACTGACAACGCCGGGTGGGCGCTTGTAGACGGCCTGCCGTCGTTGTTTTCGGTTTGGGAAATGAAAGGTGACCGGTTATGGATGATGGCTTCAATTGCCGGAAGAAGGTCCCGGGAGACCTCGGATTTTGATACGTAACCTCGCGCCCCGACGTCCAGCGCGGGTTGCAGCATCTCTGAAACATTGTGCTGGCTTAAAATTAGAATCTTGGATTGGGGAACCTCCTTACGAATCAGGCGGGCGGCTTCAAAACCATTTAGATGAGGCATGCTGATATCCAGCACGACCACATCGGGCTTGAGTTCTTTAGCCTTGTTGACAGCATCCCGGCCGTCCACCGCTTCGCCACAAACGTCCCACTCTTTCCGCGATGCCAGCAGAGACCGCACACCTCGCCGCACCACTTCGTGATCATCGGCGATGAGTATCCGGAGAGAACTCATTTGTTTCCCCATCCAGACCTCGCCGGTGGACACGTGCGGCTGCGGGATTCCGATACCGTCTGACACTACCAGGCAAAGCCCCGGCATTGAACAAGCCGAGAGTAGAAGATGGACTAGATCACCTACTCACGGCCATACAGCTCTTAATGTAGAAGGACGGCTGGATACCATGTAGCGTCCAAAGAGGGCCTACTTCAATGGCGGCGGTTCGGGTTCAGCCGAGCCATCTGCGCGAGCATCGGAGGCGCCGTAGTTTACATGCGATTGTGAGTCATGCAGTACTGCCTGCCCACGGCCCATAGCGGTGGAATATTCTCGGCGCATCTCCAGCTGATGCCCCATCCTCGACAACTGCCGCAGCGTTTCTGATTTGACCCGGGACTCGATCAATATGTTGCATCCGCGCCGCGAACTCACCGTGAAGCGAGCCGCTTCGAGAGCGGCTTGTATGTTCATTCCGTAGTCCACAACATTCGAGACAAACTGGGCGTGAGCAAGGGGCTGATTCGGTCCTCCCATGATTCCGAATCCGATGTGCTGATTACCGCGCTCCATGAAGGCCGGAATGATGGTGTGGAATGGACGCTTACGAGGCGCCAAGGCGTTGGGGTGGGAGGGATCGAGGGAAAAGAGCGCACCCCGATTCTGCAACGCAAATCCCATTCCTCGAACCGTGATGCCCGACCCGAATGCAGCGTAATTACTCTGAATCAATGAAACGATGTTGCCTTCGCGATCGACGACGGAAAGATACGTAGTGTCACTCGAAGGGGGCTCACCGGAAGCGACATCGCAGGCAGCCTTATTTGGATTAATAAGTTTGGCGCGCTCTTTAGCGTAGTCCTGGGAAAGAAGTCCTTTGACCGGAATCTTGGCAGAGCGAGGATCAGCGTTGTAGCGATATAGATCGGCATAGGCCAATTTCATCGCTTCGATTTTCTTGTGCAACTCAGCGGCGCTCACTGGGCCTTCGGAAGATGCCGGCGACACTTGCATGATGTTCAGCATCTCGAGTGCTGCCATGCCTTGGCCATTGGGAGGGAGCTCGTATATCGTCCAATCGCGATAGGTGACCGAGATCGGATCCACCCACTCCGGTGCGAAGTCAGCGAGATCTGCCGCCAACATCGTTCCCCCGAGCTCCTGCGACGTGCGGAGAATGGCTTGCGCAATCTCCCCTCGGTAAAAAGAATTTGCGCCTTGTTGAGCAATTAATCGCAGCGCCTTAGCCAGATCATGGTTCTGGAAAATTTCCCCTAAGGCCGGAGGCTTATCGTTGTGGAGAAACACTCGACGGCTTTCGCTGTCCCGAAGTAAAGCGTCGGTCGAATCTTCCCAAAATCCGTGAATCAATTCCGGGACGGGATATCCCTCTTCGGCATAGAAAATCGCAGACTGAAAAATGTCCTTCCAGGGAAGGCGCCCAAATTTGTCGTGCAATGCATTCCATCCCGCGACCGCGCCGGGCACAGTGACAGTATCAATACCCGACTGTGGCATGGACGTCACGTCTTTGGCCTTGAGGTGGCCGATGGTAAGGCCCTGCGGCGCCCATCCGCTGGCGTTCAAGCCGTAGAGCTTTCCGGTTTTGGCGTCCCAGTAGAGGGCGAATAAATCTCCGCCAATCCCATTCATCATGGGTTCGGTGACGCCGAGCACGGCGTTGGCGGCGATGGCAGCGTCCGCGGCAGAACCGCCCTTAGCCAGAATCTGCGCACCGGCTTGCGAAGCTTGCACGTGACTAGTGGCCACGATTCCGTAGCGCGTGACCACCATAGAGCGCGCGTGAGAACGGTCCTGGGCGAGGGCAACGGGAATCAGTAGAACAACCGTGAGAACAGCTCGGGTTGCGAAAGACATCGGGCACCTTAAGCAGAGCGCATTCTGCTTGGCGGGAGAGATGGTGTCAAGTTCTGATCTCCCGGCGCGAGAGCAACGCAGAATACATTGACGGCTCTTGCAGTCAGCACTAATATGCCGCGCAGCATTTGGAGGCAACTTATGTCGCTAGCCGGAAAGTGTGCGCTGATCACAGGAAGTTCGCGTGGTATCGGTCGAGGGATTGCGTTGAAGTTGGCAGAACAAGGAGCCAAGATCGCGGTTCATTACTATCAGAACGAAGCCGCAGCCAAGGATACGTTAGCCAAAATTCGGGAGCGGGGTTCCGATGGTTTCGTGGTGCAGTGCGACGTTTGTCATCACGAAGAAGTGAGTCGCATCTTTCAGCAAGTCGAATCGGAGTTCGGCAAGCTGGATATATTCGTGCACAACGCGCGCACGGAGGCGGCGACCTTTTATCAACCTACCATGCAGATAACTCTCGATAAATGGGACACCGCGGTCGACTCACAGGCTAAGGCATTTCTGGTGGGAGTTCGCGAAGCGGCCAGGTTGATGCCAGACCACGGCAGGGTCATCGCCATCACTTACGCGCCAGGCGGAAAGTATGGAAGCTGGCAGCCCTGGGTTGCGATGGGCGCTGCTAAAGCCGGCTTGGAAGTTCTGTGTCGTTATTTCGCCGTGGCGCTGGCTGGCCGCGGAATCACGGTCAATGCGCTGAGTCCGGGCTGGGTTGAGGACAGCGTGCTGAATAGCTTGCCGGAAGCCGTACAGAAAAGCGTGCGCGACTGGAATCAGGGCGGCTGGACACCAATGGGCCGGCTGGGAACGCCGGCGGACATTGGCAATGCGGTCGCACTGCTTTGCTCAGAGGACGCCAACTGGATCACTGGTCAGGTAATCGACGTGGATGGAGGCGCTTCGCTGATGCAAGCCCATATTCCGCTCGATATTCAGCAGGCAGTTCCAAGCCGGGCAAAAGCTGCTTGACCGACCGCAGTTTCGATTCACGGGTTAATGTCGAATTGATACTGAAATCTGTTTCAGTGGCCGCAGGCTGAACTGTTCGCCTCCGAACCTTTGTCCGTGGTTCCGGGTTTCGTTCCGGCCAGCGCAGGCTTCCGGGTTTCCGTCGTTTGCATCTAATCCACGACACTCGGGAGAGGCGAAACAATGGCAAAGGAAAATCCCAGGAATGGTGGCTGGGGCAACGGGTTTCAGTTTTTTGCGACCAAGGCATCGTATGTGGTCGGAACAAAATGGGCATTTGCCGCAGCTATTGCGTTGATTATTGCCTGGGCGGTTGCCGGACCTTATTTCCGCTACTCCGATACCTGGCAATTGGTTGTGAATACCGCAACTACCGTTGTTACATTTCTCATCGTCTTCCTGATCCAGAACACACAGAATCGGGATGCCAAGGCAATTCACCTCAAACTGGATGAAATCATCCGCTCCATCAATCCCGCGCACAATGAGATGATTGATATCGAGAAACTCTCGGATGAGGAACTGGAAAGACTTTCCTCTCAATACGAGCAGATCCGCAAGGAATGCGAAGCTAGAGAGTCGGAGAGGAAGAGCGCCTAACCAAAGCAGCAAACCCAACTTCTTTGCTAAGCAGCAAACTCCGGCGGAAACGATTGGCCGGAGATTTGTCGCGCTGCTTTCACGCTCGGCCGTACCTGTTCAAATGTGCACTGATCTGGTTTTTTCTCCGGACGCCAGCGCAAGAACTTCGTCCCGTGACGGAAACGTGATCCCGAGAAATGATCGTAACTTACTTCGCACACCAGTTTGGGTTTTAGTGGTTGCCATTCGGATGAACGCTTGGTACTCCACCGGCTCGGACCCCCGGGTGCGTGTCCGGTAAATCCGGAACCACCAATCAACGGTTCGACAATCTTCTTCAGCTCGGTTCGCTGCTCAGCGTTAAAGCTGGACGTGAATCCCACATGATCCAGCAAACCCTGATCGTTGTAGAGACCCAGTAAGAGCGAACCGATACCGCCGCCTTTTTCCGCGTAGCGAAAACCTCCAACCACACAATCCGCGGTGCGAATGCGCTTGATCTTCACCATGCCGGTGCGCTCTCCGGAACGATAGGGTTCGTCCAACCGCTTGGCAACAATTCCATCCAGACCTAGTGTTCCCAGCTCGCGCATCCAGTGCTCCGCCTGTTTCCGATCCGTTGACGATGGAGAAAGACGCACCGTCCCTTTCGCCCGAAACCGCCGAAACAATTGCATGAGCTTCTCGCGCCGTTGTTCGAGAGGCAAATGTGTGAGGACTTGGCCTTTGTTATCCAGCAGCAGATCGAAGCACATGAACGTGGCAGGAGATTCCGCGGACAACTTGCGAATGCGCGATTCAGCAGGATGAATACGCAACAGCAGATCGTCGAATGACAGATGTCCGCCGGAAAAAATTACGATTTCACCGTCTAGCGTAAAGCGGCGTTCGGGCAAATCCGCGAGTGCGGCAACCAGTTCCGGAAAATATCGGCCCAAGGGTTGTCCCGCTTTCGATTGCAGGAGCACTTCTTTTCCATTGCGAAAGGCAAGACAGCGAAAGCCGTCCCACTTGGGCTCATAGAGCCAGCCGGTGCCGCGGGGAATCTCGCTCACCGATTTGGCATCCGCCGGCGGATACGGCGGTTGGATCGGTAGATCGATGGAAGGGAAGGGCTGAACCAATTCTTCCGGCGGAACAGCGCCGGCTTTGACCTTGACCGTGTTCCCCTTCTTCCTGGGTTTGATGGCTGTAGTTTTCGGCATCGATTTTTTGATGCTGAATTTCGCGCGTGTGGCCAAGTGGCATCCGCCTTCCGTCGGCTATACTGTCTCGCCTCTGCCTAAACGTGGTCTTGCTCGATCGAGGGAAAAAAGAAAGTGTCTCCGAAAAAGGAATGGCATGAAAACTATTTTTATTGTTTGCCTGATCTGCCTCAGCAACGTGATCGGACATAGCCAAAGTCCAGCGAACGATTCAAATCCGGATGTCGACAGGCTCATTGCTCTGGAGAACGCGTGGAATCAAGCTCAGCTGCACCGCGATCCCAAGGCTCTGAATGACCTGGTTTCATCCTCGTTCGTCTACACCGACTATGACGGAACGGTGATGAACAAAGCGCAATTCATGGCAGATTTGCGCGATCCGAACTACCGTGCGACCT
>DATHJP010000466.1:0-2361 GCA_035489695.1 Terriglobales bacterium | reverse complement strand
CCACCGGTCGTGGCACAACTTTGCCGGTCTTAGAATCCTTCTCGTCAATCATGAGCGCCAGAGTTTTAATCTTATTTTTCGGCGAGACGCCGAGGAATCGCGCTACATCTTCGATCGTCTTCTGCCCCGGTGTGTGCACCTGAAGCGGCTTGCCGTCGCCGGTCGCCGCCACATCCTCAACCGCCGCAAGCTTCGATGTCGCTTTGTCCATGTTCGCGGCGTAATTGCATTTCTCGCAGCTCACGACCTGATCTTCGCCCGCCGCTGTCCGCACCATGAACTCATGGGATTGCGAGCCTCCCATCGCTCCCGAATGCGCTTCCACTACCACATACTTCAAGCCGCAGCGGTCAAAGATCCGGCGATACGCGTCATAGTGCTTCTGGTAGGAAACGTCCAGCCCGGCGGCGTCGATATCGAATGAATACGAATCCTTCATCAGGAATTGCCGAACCCGCAACAAACCAGACTTGGGGCGCGCCTCGTCGCGAAACTTACTCTGAATCTGGTACCAGATCTGCGGCAACTGTTTATAACTGCGCAGTTCCTTGCGCGCGATTTCCGTCATCACCTCTTCTTCCGTCATGCCCAGACACAAATCGGCGCCTTTGCGGTCCTTAAGCCGAAACATGGTGTCGCCCATCACGGACCAGCGTCCGCTAGACTCCCACAGCTCCCGCGGATGCAGCGCCGGCAGATAGAATTCCTGCCCGATCTTGTCCATCTCCTCGCGCACGATGCCGATGATCTTGTTAAACGATCGTTGCCCCAGAAAAAGATAGGAATAGATTCCGGCAGCGAGTTGGCGGATATAGCCGGCCCGGACGAGGAATTTATGACTGGCCACCTCGGCGTCAGCCGGGGCCTCGCGCAGCGTGGGAATGAAAAGTTGGGACCAGCGATGCATAGTTAGTGATTCCGCTTGGAAAGGAATTGGTTATTGTACGTGGAAGAGGATGAATTTAGCCATGCTGGATGGGCTCGTCAGGTAGGCACTTCTCGCAGCCTGCCCGAGAACCTCACTCAGCGCGAGGCCAACTGCTTCAAAATCTCTTTCCCCAATTTCTGCGTCTCGCCAAAGAATTTCTGATACTCGACAAACAGCCGGTTCAGTTCCAAAGACTTGTCAGCATTGAGACGTTTGCGAAGAATCATGTCGCGCACGTGAACCGGGTTGGGAAGAGTTGCTTCTTCGGTCAATTCTTCGAGAGCCGTATTGGGATCGTAGTGATACATAAAGGTTGCCTCAGAGTAGCGTCGGTTGCCGACTTACACCATCTCCGTCCCCCACAAGTCGTGGAGATGCACAATGCCTTCCAGCTTTCCCGCAGAATCGACGATTACCAGCGAGGTAATCTTTTTTTCTTCCATCATGGCCAAGGCCGTAGCCGCAAATTCCTGTCCAGAAATGGTTCGAGGTGTTTTCGTCATGCACTCGCCGGCAGACAGATCCAGCACGTCCTTGCCGCGCTTTTCCAGCAATCGCCGCAGGTCCCCATCGCTGATGACCCCGACCAGCTTTTCGCCATCGACTACCGTAGTTACGCCCAGTTTTTTGCGCGACATTTCGTAGATCACATCTGGCATCTTGGTTTTGGGCGTGACGCGGGGCACAGCATCGCCGGTGTGCATCAACGCTTCTACGCGTGCAAGCTGCTTGCCCAGTTTGCCGCCCGGATGCAGGTTGGCGAAATCTTCTTCTTTGAAGCCGCGTTTTTCCGCCAGAGACATGGCCAACGCGTCGCCCAGTGCGAGCATGGTTGTGGTGGACGCCGTGGGCGCCAATCCCAGCGAGCACGCTTCCTGCGCCACCGAGCAATCCAGAGCAACATCGGCAGCAGCTGCCAGCGTGGAAAGTTTCGCCGGCTGCTGCTTCGATTTGTTGTCTGGGATGGCATCCCCGGTGAAACTGATCAACGCCACCTGTAACCTTTTGATCGTCGCCAACAGCCGCAGAATTTCTTCTGACTCCCCACTCGCTGACAATGCCAGCACCACATCGCCACGCACCACCATACCGAGATCGCCATGCACCGCCTCTACGGGATGCATGAATAGAGCCGGTGTTCCCGTGGAATTCAGCGTGGCGGCAATCTTGCGCGCGATGATTCCACTCTTCCCCATCCCTGTGACCACCACGCGTCCACGACAGGCGCAGAGCAATTCCACGGCACGATTGAAAGCGTCCGCCATGGGCCCGCCAATACGATCGGCGAGCGCGCGCAGTGCCTCCGCCTCGATACGCACCACGTTCTCGCCAATGTTTTTCACGGGAGATTGGATGTTAGCAAATGTTTGCGGAGAAGTTAACGCGAGCTTGAAATTGGGATCAGAAATGTTCTTCCACTGACGGTGTATGTT
>DATHJP010000465.1:0-2207 GCA_035489695.1 Terriglobales bacterium | reverse complement strand
CTCGCTTCGTCCAGCGCCGACGGGACCGTCAGAATCTGGAATGTCCAGAGCGGCGCCCAGACACGTGTTCTCACGCCTGATTCCTCAGGGCAACAAAATGTTATTTATTCCGTTGCCTGGAGCCCCGATGGAAAGAGCCTGGCCTCTGGCAGCGATGACCATGTGGTGCGCATCTGGGACGCCAACACCGGCACGTTATTGAGAACCATCGCCCGTCATCTTGCTCCGGTTTACTGTGTTGCCTGGAGGCGCGATTCCCGCGTGCTCGCCTCGGGCAGCGGCGATCAGGCGATAAACCTTTGTGATGCCGCTACCGGTGAGCTAATTCAAACTCTGGATGGTCATTCCGCCGCCATCCAAAGTCTCGCATGGAAACCCAACGGTACGGTGTTAGCTAGTTCCAGTGCCGACTCCACTGTCAAGATCTGGGACTTGGAAGTCCAATCCTGGTTGAGCCAAGCGGAGCGCGTAGCTGGTAGAAACATGAATCCACAAGAGTGGTCTGAATACGTCGGCGCAGAGTTGCCTTATCGAAAAACGTTCGATGCATTTCCATAACATGTCATATCTTCTTACCAACAAGATCGAAAGTAATCTATCCAAACGGACAAATCTCATGAAATCCAATGTACTAGCCCAACAGTTCAGCGTCGCGCTCCTTTACTGCGTGATCTGTGTGTTATGCCTGGCGGCCGGACCAACTGATTCGCGTAGCTTGCTTCCAGGCGGCGACTTTCAGAAGTCTGCTGAGAACTCCAAGGGTCCTTCGGGATGGGATTCGAACGGTCGGGTGGTAAAGGAGCCGGGCAATCCTCAGAATCTCGTGATGCAGATAACTGGGCCCGACGAGATGGGCTTTGAATGTCCATTAAACTTACCCGCGGGAGTTCACTCGGTGCGCGTGAGCTTTCGGATCCTTGTTCCCACAGGGCTGAAATTTGACCCCGAAGTGCCGGACGCAAAGGGCGTGCGGCTAAGAGTCAGGTTGTACGACAAAGGTGGGTCTTCCGGAACCAAGGAGCGCATCATAGCTCCCGCCGCGGACTGGCAAGAGGTCCATTTCGACTGGGACGACATCGGCTCCGGTCGAGCACGGCTCGGTATCGAAGCTCTCTGGCACGCCGATTCGATTTACTTCGACGATGTGCAGGTATCCGACCGATCAACCGATCCGATGAAATAGTCGCGCCTACTGCGTGCGAACTTGTTAAAGCTGGATGCCTAAAAATAATTCGGCCGTAGGCTGATTCGGAGTGCACCGTTATATGTCAATCACGGTTCGTAGTGTGGTAGTTTCGGATGGCGTTGTTGGCGGCGTGTCACAGCGTCCCGAAGTTAGCTGCCATGTGACATCGCCAAGAGTTTAGCGCGGTGACAGGGGCGGGCGTGTTCGGCTCGCATCTGGCAATTCCACGTCGAGAAGCCACTGGTGAAATGCTTTAGGAAGTTCTGCGCCGTATATTTGTTTTGCTATCCTCGCAACGACCTGATTCAATCTCACGGGAGCCTTACAAGACCGCCTCCACGCGCGCATGCCTGACGAAACGATACAACCGCAGGAAATTGTTTTTCCAAATAACAATGGCGCAAAACTCGTCACGGCGTCGCGTGGCACGCCGATGGCCGCGCTTATTAAGTCGCTGGGGATTTCGCAGCCGAAAAATCTGATCTTACTCATCGGAGGAGCAGATAAGCTGGACGAAAAGCTGACCTCCCGCCTGACTCAACTGTTCAGCCGTGGTATTGCTCGTGCGGCTGCGGATGCCGAAGCACTCATTATCGACGGCGGGACGCAGGCAGGCGTCATGCAGATCATGGGGCAGAGCATTGCAGATCGTGGACGCAAGAGCAGTCTGCTCGGCGTCGCTCCGGCGGGGACAGTGACTTACCCGGGCGGTCCCACAATCGCCGGCACTGACAGCGCGCCGCTGGATCCGAATCATTCCCATTTCATCCTCGCGGATGGCAAGGAATGGGGTAGCGAGACGGAAATGCTTTTCGAGGTTGCCGCTGCGTTCGATGTTCCTGTGCTCGCGATTTTGGTCAATGGCGGTGGCATTGCCAAGGACGAGCTGCTGCAAAGCGTCCGGCGTAGCTGGCCGGTAATTGTGATTAAAGGCAGCGGCCGGCTCGCTGATCAGGTTGCGGCATTGAAAGAGCAGCCGTCGTCGATTGAAGATCCAGTGCTCGCCGAGATCGTCGAGGAA
>DATHJP010000464.1:0-4132 GCA_035489695.1 Terriglobales bacterium | reverse complement strand
AAGGGAAAGGGATCCAGGACAGGAAGCCACTGCCGCCTCTGTCTCTGGGACAGGGCACGCCGACCGGCGCTCGTTGAACCCGCCGGGGCTTTCGATGGTGGCAAGCGCCCTTTCAGAAATTCCGGGGACGATCCCATGCCTTCGCCTGGTAAGCGAGCTCTCTTATTGAATGGCCTCTTAAAGCGCGTTCCGGCAAGCCTCATGATGGCTGCGGCTCTGGGGTTCTCCTTTCCTCCCGCCAGCCGAGCAGCCGATAATCCTGCCAAGGCTCTCCAGACGAAATTTGACGCGGCCAAGGCGTCCCTGGCGGCGGGCGATCTTGCCTCGGCGGAAAACCATTACATTGATGCAGTCGCGCTCGGTTTGCGCCAGCTGGCACAACTTTCTCTGTCCCTGGGACAGACCGATCAGGCTGCTGATTATCTCGAGTCCGCGCTCAGGCTAAAGCCCGATGACGTCGAAACTCAGGTGGCTGCGGCTGGCGTCTGGTTCCGCAAGGGAGAAGTCGGCAAAGCGAAGACGCTGCTGCAATCTGTTGTCACCAGACAGCCGAGCAATGCCCGGGCACGCGGCCTCCTGGGTCGCATCTACGTGTTCGAGGAGGATTCCGATAATGCGATCCGGGAATTGAAAGCATCGGTAGATCTCGAGGACGATTTCGAAACCAGCTATTTTCTTGGAATCGCCTACTTGAAGGCAAGGAAGTTGGCCGAGGCCTCCGCATGGTTCCATCATCTTGAGTCCACGATGGGGGAATCGGCGGCGCTACATATGCTGTTCGGCCGGGCCTATCTGGTCGCCAAGATCCCGCAGCAGGCAATCCCTGAATTTCGCCGGACAATTGCGCTTGATCCGAAGTATCCCCGCGCGCACGGCTTTCTCGGATACGCCTATCTTGAGCACTATCAGGAGGAAGGTTATCCCCGAGCGCGGGAAGAATTCGAAAAAGAGGTGAAGCTCCATCCCGATGAATATCAGGTACAGGAACTTCTGGGGATTGCAAACGTGAACTTGCGTGATTTTCCTGCCGCAGAAGCTGCTCTTCTCCATGCAGCGCGGCTGCGGCCCAAGGAAACATCCGTCTATCTCTATCTAGGCGAAACCTATGCGGCAACGAATCGCACCAAAGCAGCGGTCGAAGTTCTGAAGAAGTACGTCAGCATGGTGGGCAACCCTGAACAAGACAAATTACGCGAGGCAAGCCGGGCGTATTACTTGTTGGGGCAGAATCTGCGGCGGCTCGGTCGCGAGGAGGAAGCCAAGAAGGCGCTGACACGCTCCCAGGAGATACGAGAAGCGAAATTCAAGTACGACGTGAAGCATATTTTCGAGGAGAAGAAGAGTTCGCAGGATAAAGATAAAGATGAGGGCGAGAGTCGGGTTTCGGATCGGGTTGCTGACTTGCTTGCGGCAGGTTCCCCTGAGGACAAGCAAGGCGCACAGAACATGATCCAGCATGGCTTGCCTGCGGAAGGGCCGGCCAAGCCGCCGGCTGCGGCAAAAAAAACGGAAGCAGCGAAACAATACCGTTCATTTGTTGGAGAGATCCTGGGCAGTTCCTACAACGACTTGGGCGTGATGCGGGCCAAAGACTCGAAATTTCCAGAAGCCGCGGAGTTTTTCAGGCACGCCGCCGCCTGGAAGCCCGATCTTCCTGGCCTGGACCGCAACTGGGGGTTCGCCAGCTTCCGTGCCGGGCTCTACCCGGACGCCGTTCCGCCACTCGAGCGCCAACTCAGAGCGCATCCCGACGATTCTTTCAGCCGCCAACTTCTCGGCCTCAGCTACTCCATGTCAGAGAAAGATGAGAAAGTTGTTGAAGTTCTCCAGCCCTTTCTCGAAAATCCACCGGACGATCCTGGCCTGCTTTTGGCGTGGGGCACCGCTCTGGTCCGCACGCGTCAATCCGGAGCGGCTGCCGGGATTTTCCGCCGGCTGCTGGAGAAAAATGCCGACAACGCCTCGGTCCACCTTTTGCTTGGAAAAGCCTACGCGCAGCAGGAAGATTATTCGAGCGCCGCCAACGAGCTTAATACCGCTTCGCGGCTTGACCCCCGGCTTCCAGAAGCTCACTACTATGCCGGTCTTGTCTACTTACGCCAGAAGGACTTCGAGTCCGCGGCGCGGGAATTTCGTGCCGAACTCGATCTTCGCCCGGCCGATGCGCAAACGATGTACCACCTTGGCTATACGCTGCTCTTGCAGGACCAACTGCCGGAGTCTGTGGCCCTTTTTCGCCAGGTCGTCAAAGCCATGCCCGACTATGAACTGGCTTACTTCGAACTGGGGCGCGCCCTTCTGCAGCAGGAAGATACGACCGGCGCCATTGCGAGCCTGGAACGAGCCAAAAAACTTGCTCCCGATCACGACGCCGTATATTTTCAATTGAGCCAGGCTTATCGTCGCGCTGGCCGCGTGCAGGAAGCCGGACAGTCACTCGCGGCTTATCAGAAACTGATAGAGTCCAACCGGCTCAAGAAGCGCGAAAGTTTGGAGATGGAGAAGCCCTAACATCTGGACATAAGAACCGAATTCGGTTTCGACATGATGCAAACCGCGCATAGCCCCATGATCTTCTGCGTGTCTAGTTTGCCAGGAGTCCGGCACTAATCTGTTACAGCGACAATTCGGAGGTTTGCAATGAGGCAGCAAGTTGGAAAGGGCGTATTTCTGCTGATCATTCTTCTTGGCACAGCCTTGGCGTTTGCAGGGGATACTATTCCCAAAGCCGCATGGAAGCGCGCCATCGGTTTGCCGCTCGCCAATGCCGGGACAAAAAAGCCGACTCTTGACGCCGGACATATTGACGATGGCTACTGGCAGGGAGCGCCAGTCGGCGGATTCGGCGCGGGTACCTTCTCGCGAACTTATCGCGGCGACTTCGCGCGCTGGCACATTAAGAATGGAGTCCACAAGTATCAGACGGTTTACGCAAATCAGTTCGCCATGTATCAAAAAGCGGAAGGCGCCCCGGAAGGCGTAGCCCAAGTGTTGGCAGCCACTCATCCCCAAGGGGAGTTAAACACTTGGAAGTGGGACTACCCGGTGGGAGCTGGTGACTACTACTCGCTCTATCCCAAATCGTGGTACGACTATCGTTGGGATAAATTTCCCGCGCACGTGGTTCTGGAGCAGTTTTCTCCCATCCTTCCCGATAACTATCGCGAGACCAGCTACCCGGTGGCTGTGTACCGCTGGCATGCGGAAAATCCTACTAACCGTGCCGTGACGATATCGGTGCTGCTGTCCTGGACGAATATGGTGGGCTGGTTTCGCAACTTCTCCCGCGATCTGAGCGGCGGGCTCGATGCAGGAAATCGAAATCGGCTGGTGAATCAGAACGGCATGAAGGGAATTCTGTTTGATCGCAATCGCAGTGGAGCAGTTCAGGATGAGTGGGACGGCCAGTTTGCAATCGCGGCGTTAGAGTCAACCGGTGTCGAAGTGACTTATCAGACGACGTACCTTCCGGAGGACACCGAGAGAAGCGATATCTGGAAACCCTTTGCCAGCGATGGCCGGCTTGCCAACAGCGACCAAAACTGGGTCAGCAGTGGCGAAAAGATTGCTGGAGCTATTGCAGTACGCTTCACCCTGAAGCCGGGCGAGAAGCGCGTGGTCCCGCTGGTGATCGCGTGGGATCTTCCTATCGTACAGTTTGGCAGCGGCCGTAAGTGGTATCGGCACTACACGGATTTTTACGGAACGAGCGGCACCAACGCTTTGCAGATTGCACGCGACGGGCTGACTAACGCCGCCAAGTGGAGCGATGCCATTGATGCCTGGCAGGCGCCGTATATCAATGATGAGAGCAAGCCCTTGTGGTACCGCGGAGCACTTTTCAATGAGCTGTATACGGTGGCGGATGGCGGATCTTTCTGGGGACGTCCAGTCGGCTCCGATCCGAAAACGCCAAACACGTTCTCCTTCATGGAGTGTTTTGATTATCCGTATTATGGGACGCTTGACGTTCGCTTCTATGGTTCCATGCCGTTAGCCAAATTCTGGCCGGAGATTGACAAACAGGAACTTCGTCAGTTTGCTGATACAGTCCCGCAAGATTTCACGGACAAATATCTCTGGGTGTGGAAGACACAGCATACCCAGGCGCTGCAATTCCGCGTGCGCAAGG
>DATHJP010000463.1:0-4155 GCA_035489695.1 Terriglobales bacterium | reverse complement strand
CTTCGAGATCAAGCCTTTCGAAGACATCCCCGACGCCGATTGGCTGCGGCTCTTCGAAGTAAACATCCTCAGCGGCGTGCGCCTGAGCCGTCACTACCTGCCTGGAATGAAAAAGCGCAACTGGGGGCGGATCGTGTTTATCTCCAGCGAGTCGGCCCTCCAGATCCCGGCGGAGATGATTCACTATGGCATGACCAAGACTGCCCAACTCGCTATCGCGCGTGGATTAGCCGAGACCACTGCAGGGACCAATGTGACCGTCAACTCGGTGCTCCCCGGCCCGACCGCCTCGGAGGGTGCAAGCAACTTCATAGAGAACCTGGCGCGCGATCAGAAAACCACACGGAAAGAAGTTGAAAGAGAATTTTTCCAGAACATGCGTCCCAGTTCGCTACTCAAGCGCATGATCGAGCCGCAGGAGGTTGCCAACCTGGTTTCATTTGTTTGCAGCCCGCTGTCTTCGGCCATCAACGGGGCGGCGCTGCGTGCCGACGGCGGGGTCGTGCGGTCAATCGTCTAGCAGATCCGGAGCGCGTGTGGATGCAAAAAGACCGGCGGAGATGAAGCTAACCTCGGTGAACGTCGGACTCCCCAGAGAAGTGATGTGGCACGGGACAAACGTAGCTACAGGAATCTTCAAAGAGCCAGTGGAAGGCCGCGTCAGGTTGCGCAAGCTCAATTTGGACGGCGACCGCCAGGCCGACCTCACCGTCCACGGAGGAAAGGATAAGGCCGTCTACTGCTACCCTCTCGCGCACTACGACTATTGGAAGCGAGAGTTGCCGGGCCGGGAATTGCCGGCGGCTAGTTTCGGAGAAAACTTTACCACCGACGGCTTGCTGGAAGATTCGGTCCATATCGGCGACCAGTTTTCCATCGGTTCCGCCGAAGTGATCGTGACCCAGCCTCGACTTCCTTGCTACAAACTGGGTATAAGATTTCAGTCCGACGACATGGTGAGGCGATTCATGGTCAGCGGGCGAACCGGTTTCTACTTCGCCGTCACCCGCGAGGGAGAAGTTGGCGCCGGCGATGAGATCAGAGCAATCGCTCGAGATTCCGAAGCTGTCCCAGTTTCAGAAGTTACTCGACTGTACATCGCAAAAAGATATGGTGATGATGAGGTAGCTTCGGTGCGGCGTGCCTTACGAGTTGCAGCCTTACCGGAAAGTTGGAAGGGATATTTTCGAGAGCGTTTAGAAAGAAGCAAAGGTTGAAGTCCGCTGCCGAGATACGGCAAACTTCTTGAGGGACTCGGCGAATGATTTTTGTCCTCGATAACTACGACTCGTTCACTTACAACCTCGTCCAGTATCTGGGCGAACTCGGGGCTGAGGTAGTGGTCCGCCGTAATGATGAGGTGACGGTCGCAGAGATCGATGCCATGCATCCTGAACGCATCGTTGTCTCTCCGGGACCGTGCACGCCTCAGGAAGCTGGGATCAGCATCGAGTTAATCAGGCATTTCGCGGGCAGAGTTCCGGTGCTCGGAGTTTGTTTAGGACATCAGGCGATTGGCGCGGCGTTCGGCGGCAAAGTGATCCGAGCTCCCAACCTGATGCATGGAAAGACCAGCCAGGTACAGCATGATGGACGAACCATTTTTGGCGGACTGCCTTCGCCGATGACCGCGACGCGGTATCACTCGCTGATTGTTGAAGAAAAAGGATTGCCGAAGGATTTAGAAGTAAGCGCGTATACAACCGAGCGCGATGGTTCGCGGACGATCATGGGCTTGCGGCATAAAAAGTTTCAGGTTGAGGGTGTCCAGTTTCATCCGGAGAGCGTTTTGACGGGTGAGGGGAAGAAGTTGGTAGAGAATTTTTTAAAATCAGTGGCTGGTGACTAGTGACTAGTGAAGAGCGGTCCAATCCCAGTCCGGTGAGGTGTTGAGTTTTACTAGCCACTGACCACTAGCCACTAGCCACTGAACTTCCCCTTGCCATCTCTACTGCCCTCAAAAGCGCCTGCGCTTTATTCATACATTCCTGAAATTCTGTTCCCGGATCAGAATCGGCGACGATGCCGGCGCCTGCCTGTAGATATGCTTGCTTGCCTTGCATAAGCATGGTGCGGATGGCAATGCACGAATCCAGATTGCCGGCAAAATCGGCGTAGAGCACCGAACCTCCGTAGACGCCGCGACGGACTGGCTCCAACTCTTCAATAATCTGCATGGCGCGGACTTTGGGGGCGCCGCTCAAGGTGCCGGCAGGGAAGCAGGCGGCGAAGGCGTCGAGTGCGTCGAGATCGCTGCGTAATTTCCCTTCCAGCGCAGAGACCAGATGCATGACGTGGGAGTAACGCTCTACATACATCAAGTCGCGGACTTTCACGGAACCATACTCACTCACGCGGCCCAAGTCGTTGCGGCCCAAGTCTACGAGCATGACATGTTCGGCGCGCTCTTTCTCATCTTCTAGCATGGCCTTCTCCAGGCGCGCGTCTTCGGTTTCATCACGGCCGCGAGGATGGGTTCCAGCGATGGGACGATATTCCAGCTTACGGCCCGTCACTCGCACCAACATCTCGGGGGATGAACCCAGGACATGAGTGTTTCCCATTCGCAAGAAATACATGTAAGGCGATGGATTCACGGCGCGCAGCGCGCGATATATATCGAAAGGCGCGACCTGCGGCGCAAAGTCGAGGCGCTGTGAGAGCACGACCTGAAAAATGTCGCCGGCGGCTATGTATTCCTTGGCTCGTTCCACGGATTTCATGAAGAGGGGACGGCTGGTTTCGGCGTGGATTTTTAGAGCGGCATTTCGCGGGCGTGCAGTTTTGCGCCAGTGAGTTGGATGCAGACCGCTGGTCAACTTCTTTTCGATTCTGGCGATGTCGACAAGGGCCCGATCGAAGGCTGATCTCGGGCTTTCGCTGGACACGTCGGCGGTGGCAATGATGTGGATCTGGTGCCGCAGGTGGTCAAAAGCCAGCAGTCGGTCGAAGAACATCAATACGCAATCTGGAACCGAGAGGTCATCTTTGGTGTGCTCGCCTATTTTTTCCAGTTGGCGCACCATGTCGTAAGCGAAGTAGCCTACTGCTCCGGCGGTAAACGGCGGCAGGCCCGGGACCGTTGCGGGCCGGTGCTGCCGCAGCAGTTCTTTGACCACCTGGAGAGCGCCGCCTTTGCGCTGCTCCTTGCGTTTTCCCCGCTCCAACCAGACCGTGTCGCCGCGAGCGGTGATCCGCATGTAAGGGTGGGCACCGAGGAAGGTGTAGCGGCCTATCTGTTCGCCGCGCTCCACTGATTCGAGCAAGAAGGAATCTGGTTCATTGGCGGCGATGGCGAGGAATGCCGAAACGGGAGTCAGCAGGTCGGCCATCACTGACTTGACTACCGGTATTAGTGTAGCCTCGCCGGCGAGTCGGGAGAATTCCTTGTAATCGGGACGCAGCATGAGGCTCGTGCGGCTGCCGCGCGATGCTCGCGGCTAGTCGCATCATTATAGGACAGAGCTGTGGGGGGACATTGTCACGGCGACGTCTCGCGTCTTTACGGTTGAACCAGCGAATGAATTGACGGATTCCACGGTGCGCCGGAAGATAGATAATCAAACATCGGCGTAAGTTGGGGGTCTGATGCGCATTAAGTTCTGGGGCGTGCGCGGATCAACGCCAACGCCTCAGCCGGAAAACTTGCGTTACGGGGGGAACACCTCCTGCGTCGAAGTGCGTCTCGGCGAGAGCTTATTTATTTTCGATTGCGGTACCGGCTTTCGCTCGCTGGGCCAGCAATTGCGTCAAGAGTTCGACAGTCGCACCATGAGCGCCCATATTTTCGTCTCTCATTTCCACTGGGATCACATTCAGGGGATTCCGTTCTTTGTCCCGCTCTACGACAAGCCGGAGAACCGCTTCATTTTCCATTCTTCCAGCCGGACCCGCAGTCTGAAGCGGGTCATGGAAGAGCAGATGGCTTCACCTTATTTCCCGGTGGATTTGAACGAGATGAAGGCTCAACGCGAATTTCACGAATTGGGTGAAGGCCGGGTTTCGCTGGACGATGTGACCCTGCAGGCTGCCTGGCTGAACCATCCTCAGGGCTGCATGGGCTTCCGGCTGGAAAGCAAAGAGGGGGTGGTGGTGTATGCCACGGACAACGAGCCGGGCGATGCCAAGTTCGACAAAAGTGTGCGTAAACTGGCG
>DATHJP010000462.1:0-7243 GCA_035489695.1 Terriglobales bacterium | reverse complement strand
TCCCATCCTGAAGCTTTTGCTTTCGAGATTGGACGAGTTGGTCGCTCGTGCGTCCAATAAGACCCGATAAACCTCGAGATGCTGTTGATCACGCGGAAAGCTCGTTAGAAACCCTATTCAGTTGCCGTGCAACCCAGAGTGCGGCTCGTGCTCGAGTTGATCGAGCTTTTTCTTTTGGTCGTCATTCAGGATCTCGCGGATCTTCTTGTCGGCTTTCTCGCGCGACGCCCTCACCTTGCCCATGCGCTCTTCCTGCGACATGCCATCATCCTGCTCGAGCTTCTGCGTGGCGTCATGTAGCTCCTGCAGGATAGGTTTGACTTTGGTCTGTTGATCGCCGGTGAGCGCAAGCTTCTCGGTTAGCACCTTCAGATGCCCTTGGACGGTTGGCACGCCGCCAGGTCTGGTAGTTTGTTGCGCGACCACGGTCAATGCGAACATCACTATCGTTCCGATTGCTACTAAACGAAAACGGTTCATCGTCTTTCTCCTTTGCCCTATGATTCGCAATGTAGCGCTGAAACGCCACCGAGTCGAGGCCCTTGCTGCGTTGCTGAACAAAGAGGCCGTCCATGTCCAAAAATGACGGGTCCAAAGATGAGCGCTCCAAATTGCAGGAACATGCCGGGCAAAGAAAACAAAAAGACAAGCAGCGGCGTAAGCCTGATCGACGCATCCGGCGTACGTGTGAACGGCTCGGCAGTGCTCTGGTGGCGTTGATTCAGGAGAGGCCGATGGATGACGTAACCGTGCAGGACGTGCTGGACCGCGCCTCGGTCGGTCGTTCCACCTTTTATCTTCACTTCCGCGACAAGGATGACCTGCTCCTCAGCCAGTTAGAGGAGTTTCTGGAAATGATGAGCACGGCGCTCAGCGTTCGCAAGGAAGAGTCACATCGAGTTGTGCCTGTGGCGGAGCTCTTTGCGCACATCGGGAGCCAGAAGAAGGTTTATCGCGCGCTGGCCGACGCCGACCGTCTCAACGATTTCTTCGATCTTGCGCAAGGCTACTTTGCCCGCGGCATTGAGCAGCGCCTCAAGGAATCCAAGCGCCTAACGAGGCTTCATCTATCCAATCCTCGTCAATCCCAGCTGGCGCAACCTGAATTGGGTGCTCGCGCCTCTGCGTTCGCCGGAAGCATGCTGTCGCTGCTGCGATGGTGGCTTGATCGCGGCGCGAAAGAATCACCCCGTGCTATGGACGAACTGTTCCACCGCATGGTGTGGAACGGGCTCCAAGCTACTCCGGATCGGTCGGATCGTTGAACAACACTGTCAACTTGATGCTTCCATGCCCAAACTGCGGGAAATTGGTTTTCGTTGGATCCGCCGGATCAAGATTGGACGCGGTATCGTCCGGCGGGAAAAGCACCAGCGAATTCAGAAAAGTAATCAGCGCGGTCTGGTCGTTAGCTGAGAGCTTAGCGAAGGCATCGCGCGCCGTCTTCGCTTCCCCGCCATGGCGCAGAATGACGTCATTCAGCGAGATGCTGCGTCCGTCATGACCATAGGGTCCGGTTGAACCTCCTCCCCATAGCGCACGAGTAAGGAACGCGGTCTGAAGCGTTCCATCCCAGTTGCGCTCGTAGAAGTTTTGGCCCAGGTCGTGGCGTTTGAAGTCCGTGAAGATGTCCTTGACCACAAACGAATTTCCCAAGGGCAGCTTCAAATCCGGGTATCCGCTGCCATCGTTCACGTCCTGGTAGAGAGTGGTGGCGGTGGCGAACATACTGTTGAAGACGCCATCGGCCTGAGTCGGGTCATACACGGTCTCCACGTCGGCCACACGACGGTCGTGGTTGATAGTCAAATCAGAAATGTGGCAAGAAGAGCAGCCAATCTTGGCGAATACGGAGCGGCCTTTGTCGGTCGTGTTGTTCTGGATGTAGTGACCGGGTTTGAAGTAATTAAGCAGGTAGAACTCAAGATGATCCACAATTGCGGGATCGATCTCGTTTCCATCATCGTCAGGTGCAGGGGGCGGACTAATCTTGTCCTTGGAACCGTCCAGCACCATCCCCGAAGGAGTTACGACGCGGCCGCCAGTACTGGCCGCAAGCAGATCGGGATCGACGGAGTCCTCCATACCCAACTCGTTGTGCAGCGCGATAACCACAAACTCGCGAATTGAAATCGTGCTGCCTTCCGCAAAAAAGGGTTTCACCCTGAGGTCCGTATCCACTCCCGCGACCTGGGAAGTATCGACCGATCCGTCGGCGTTGGCGGTGATTGTTCCGTAGTTGATTCCCTTGCTCACTAACTTCATGCTGACAGCACGATGCGTCTGCAGCGCTTTCGCAACCGCCTGGTCGCGAAGATTGCGCAGATCGGTAGTGATCTCATCGCCCAGCATTTCCTTGAGTCCCAGACCAAAGAGGTGTGGTGAGTCGCGGCTGTCGGGCCGGGTTACGACGTCTCCGCCCGATCCGGCCGAACCGCGGGGACGACCGTGGCATAGGGCACAGCTATCGGAGAGACCCGCGCCGATGGCAATGTCGGTGTTGATATCGCCGACTCCGTCTTTCTCGTTCGGCCCCTGCCCTTGTAGGTGGGTAAACTTACGCTGAAAGAGTTGGCGTCCGCGCCGGATGGAGCGATAGGGATCGCGACCGATGATGTAGAACGACGATCCTGGCGTCATCACGTCTCCCCGCCCCGCGCCAACCTCGTCCAACAGCGACTTGTTGATACCCGCCTTGGCGGTGTTAGGCGCCTGCGTGCTATCGATCATTTGGGCGGCAGAGATTGAGACGGAGAACAGCATGGCGGCAGTTACAGCGAAGGTTGGAACACGGTTCCGCATATTCATTGAAAGCTCCGGGAGTAGGTGCTGGGATAGTTCAGCCGATCTACGGTGTGAAAAATATTGCGGTGCATTGAATTGCTTACCCAGTCAGGGCAGGACAGTGTCACCTTCCACGACAAACGGTTCTAGCCGTGATGGTTATTCTTAAACTTGTGATGGGGGAAAACTTTTATGCCGCCAAGCTTCGTGCTACCATCCGTCTAAATCTTGCCGAGGCGTGCAACCTGGCAGGGGCAATATCCGGCCCGGTGGACGTTGAAGTCCTCAACGTAGGCTCAAAAACACCTCAAAAGGTTCTCAAACCGGCTTTATGACCACGGAACTCAAGCAGTCCTACGAGTTCGGACCCTTTCGACTTGACCCGGAGAACCGCATTCTGCTGCGAGATGGGCAGCCCGTTTCCCTTACCCCCAAGGTTTTTGACACGCTTGTCCTTTTGGTCGAACGCAGCGGGCGATTGGTGCTGAAAGACGAATTGATGACTGCCATCTGGCCCGACAGTTTCGTGGAAGAGTCGAACCTGACGCAGACGGTTTTCATGATCCGTAAGGCGCTGGGTGAGACTGGAAGTGATCAGCCTTACATCACGACCGTCCCGGGGCGAGGCTATCGTTTTGCAGCGGACGTGAAGCAGGTGCTGGGGAATGGAGACGCGGCGGCGGGGACGTCGACGGCGGCTCTCCCCTCCGATGCTCACTCCGTGGTGAAAAAGTCAGTCCCGCGGCGATGGCCGGTCCTCGTCGGGGTTGCGATCGTTCTGATCGCGGCGTTGGGCACGTACTTTGAGTGGTTTCGTTCCCGAACTCTCCCGCAACCTGGCGGACGAGTAATGCTGGCAGTTCTTCCTTTTGAGAACCTCACTGGCGACGCGGGCCAGGACTACTTCAGCGACGGCCTGACTGAGGAAATGATCGCCCAACTTGGACGCATCGATCCGGAACACCTCGGCGTGATCGCTCGCACCTCGGTGATGCATTACAAGCACAGCTCGGAGCAACTGGAACAGATCGCTCGTGAACTGGGAGTTCAGTATGTGCTGGAAGGCAGCGTCCGCCGCGATTCAGACAAAGTCCGCATCACAGCCCAGCTCATTCAAATGAAAGATCAAACCCACCTCTGGGCGCGCCAATATGATCGCGAACTGAGCCACCTGTTAGCTCTTCAGGGAGAGATCGCGCAAGAAATTGCCCAGGAAATCCCGGTCATCTTAGGAAAAAACCACACGCCGATCGGGACTGCTCCTCAGCCTGCTCTCGCTGCCAATGCGTACGAAGCTTACGACCTTTATCTCAAAGGCCAATACTTCTGGAACAAGAGGACGATGGAGGGATTCCAGCGGGCGATCGACTACTTTCAACAAGCCATAGTTAAGGACCCCAGCTACGCCCGAGCCTACGCCGGCTTAGCTGATTCCTATGTGCTGATCAGCGGTTATAGCGGCGTCCCACAAGCCGAGTTCATGCCAAAAGCCCGCGCCGCGGCGTTGCGAGCCCTTGAACTTGATGACAACTTGCCGGAAGCCCACGCCGCGTTGGCTCTGATTGTCCAGAATTACGATTGGGACTGGCAAACCGCGGGCAAAGAATTCCGGCGCGCTATCGAGTTGAATCCCAACTATGCCACGGCTCACCACTGGTATGCAGAGCATCTGGCCTTCCTGGGCCGTTTCGATGAGGCGCTCCGCGAGGGCGAGCGCGCCATTCAGCTTGATCCGCTATCGCTGATCATTGCATCCGACCAAGGGGTTATCCTCTATTATTCCCGCCAATATGACCGGGCCATAGAACAATTTCGCGCCGTGCTTGACATGGACCCGGGCTTCTCGCGGGCGGGCATGATGACACAAGCTTATGTAGAAAAGGGTTTGTTCAAGGATGCGTTGGCCTTCATCGAAAGCCGGCGACGCCTGGCTGATGATGGGCCCTGGACTTGGGCCACGCTCGCCTACGTCTATGGACGCGCCGGTCAGCCGGTGCAAGCACATCGTGCGTTGGTGAAATTGGAAGAGTTGAATCGGCACCAGCAACTTGATCCAGGACCTTTTCTTGGGGCATATCTCGGAATGGGCGACAAGGAACTGGCCTTCGCCTGGCTGGAAAAAGCATACTTGCAGCATTCCAATGTGCTGGCGGCTCTCAAGGTCGAGCCCTGCTACGACTTTCTGCGTGGCGACCCCCGCTTCCTGGATCTTATGCGCCGCGTCGGTCTGGCCCAATAATCCTTCTCTCAGTTCCCGGACCACCTGCTCATCGTCGCCATGGTGAAGGGTTCCGCTTTAACTTGACATTTTCCATCCAGGATTGAAAACTACTCTCCGCCTTCGGACCCTTTCGACTGCCCGCTTTCCAGGGAGGTCCTGCATGAAGTCACTTCGCTCCGCCGTAGTGCTCTTTGTTCTATCGTCGTTATTTTCTGGCTACGCCCAAGTCACCACCTATCACAACGACAACAGTCGTAGCGGTCAAAATCTCAGTGAGACTATCCTTACCACCGCCAATGTGAACGTCAATCAGTTCGGCAAGCTGTTCTCCCAAACCGTGGATGGCTACGTCTACGCCCAACCTCTTTATCTGCCCGCTGTGAGGATTCCCGGCAAGGGCACTCACAACGTGGCGTATGTGGCCACGGAGCATGACAGCGTGTACGCCTTCGATGCCGACAGCAACACCGGAGGCAACGCCTCACCGCTTTGGAAGACGCGCTTTATCAATCCTGCGCGTGGCATTACTACGGTTTCCAGCGGCGACGTGGGATGTGGCGACCTCGTGCCTGAAATCGGTATCACCAGCACACCAGTAATCGACACCACCACGGGAACTCTCTATGTGCTGGCAAAAACGAAGGAGAACGGTGCCTTCTTCCAACGACTGCATGCGCTCGATGTCGCCACGGGAGCGGAAAAGTTTGGCGGGCCGATTGTAATTCGCGCTCGCGTTCGTGGCACCGGCGATGGTTCCGTCAATGGCGTGATAAAGTTTGATCCGCTGCGTGAAGGACAACGTGCCGCATTACTTCTGCAAAATGGCGCCGTTTACATCTCATGGGCATCACACTGCGACATTGGTCCATACCATGCCTGGGTAATTTCCTATGACGCGACAACTCTGCAACAGACTGGCGTCTGGAACTCCACTCCGAACGGCGGACTCGGTGGTGTCTGGCAAAGTGGCGCTGGATTAGCCGGGGACGCCAGCTTCAATGCGTACTTGGCGACCGGCAATGGCACCTTCGACGTTAACGTTGGCGGACCAGATTTCGGCGACAGTGTCGTAAAACTGCTGCCTCCCACCTTAAATCGCTTCAAGGTTGCCGATTACTTCACTCCTTATAATCAGGATGATTTGAATCGGACCGATGCCGACCTCGGTTCCGGCGGCGTGCTCTTGCTTCCTGACCAGAGCGGACCTCATCAGCATCTGCTGGTGCAGGCGGGCAAAGAGGGCACAATCTATCTGATCGATCGTGACCAGATGGGTCACTTCAATCCCAACAACAATGATCAGATCGTACAGAGCCTGGATAGCGCGATCGGCGGGATGTGGGCGATGCCGGCCTGGTGGAACAACAACGTCTACTTTGGCGGCACAGGCGATTACCTGGCTCAGTTCGCCTTCAACCCCACGACCGGGTTGCTGTCCACCACTTCAGTCTCTGATTCTCCAACATTCTTCAACTATCCCGGACCGACGCCATCGATCTCCGCCAACGGCAACAGTAATGCAATCGTCTGGGCATTGCAGACTGACAACTACGGCAATGGCTCGGCTGTCTTGCATGCCTACGACGCTACCAACCTCGCCAAAGAACTCTATAACAGCACGCAAAATGCCAGCCGCGACGATCCCGGAGGCGCGGTGAAGTTCACAGTCCCTACCATCATCAACGGCAAGGTGTACGTTCCCGCGGTACAGAAGTTCAGCGTGTACGGATTGCTGGGCGGCAAAGGATCGAAATAGCGCCGCGCGGACCCGCCGTCAGTTGGCGATTGTTGAATTGCGCATGCACGCGGCTGCGCGCTCGAGAAGTAGTTCGCGCTCTCGCGTGTTTCGTGTGAGAGATGCGGCGCGTTCGAACTCCGCACGCGCTTCGTCGTAGCGGTTGAGCTTGAAGAGAAAGTCGCCGCGCACACTCGGCAACAAGTGATAATTCTCAAGTGAGCGCGCAGAGATCAGCGCATCGACGAGCTTGAGGCCCTCCGCTGGACCAAACGCCATTGCAACCGCGACCGCCCGATTCAGTTCCACGACCGGGGACGGCGTGAGTTGAGCGAGTGAGCCGTAGAGCATGGCGATGCGTGGCCAGGCTGTTTCCTCCGGAGTACGCGCCCGTGCGTGACAGACGGCGATCGCGGCCTGGAGCGCGTACGGACCCAGCGCGACCCGGGGCGTTTCTGCGTCCAGCTTTATCTCGCGAAGTTTTTCTGCGCCGCGCGTTCTGG
>DATHJP010000461.1:0-2023 GCA_035489695.1 Terriglobales bacterium | reverse complement strand
CTCGTTTTCGATCGTGGGATTGGAAACCGGCAGACCTTCCGAGGCGAGTCGCCGGACGCCACGGACAATGGCTTCAGCGAAAACCATAGCATGGAATTTGTGATCCCAGAATTTCATATACCGATCCGCACTTGCTCCTTTTTTCCACTGCCAGGATGCGCGCTGCCGCTGCTCTTGCTGCTGCAACGCTGGCTCAGGTTGCGACCGCACGATCAGATGCCAGGCGCGAGTGAAATTGCGCTTTATGTCGCGTGAATTCCCGTGAGGGCCCACCGAAAGCCCAGTTGACCCGCCGAGTGAGACGTGGAAGCAGGCAGAGCCGATGAATTGTGTTGAATTCTCGGGTGGACAGAATATTTTCGACTGGTGAAACTGCTTCCATTGCAACTTGGCCGGATAGAATCTCCCGGATATTCTGCTCTCCCCTTGCGCTTCCGAGGCTTCACGCTAATTGAGCTCCTGGTCGTGATCGCCATCATAGCGATTCTGGCCGGTCTGCTCCTGCCCGCATTGTCGCGCGCGAAAGAGAAGAGCAAGCAGACAAGCTGCCTGAACAACCTCCGACAGATGGGTCTTTCGCTCGTCTTGTACGCCGATGACAACCAGGACAGGCTACCGCCGCCCGAATTCGATCCGGACCGAATTCCAGGTTCCCAACCCTGGCGAGGTTATCTGCTTTTTTGGGACCCTCCTCCCAAAACCGGTCAACCGGCAAATCCGAAGTATGCGGTAAATCTGGGATTACTTTACGTCGGCAACTATCTGCGGACTCCGCAAATATTCTATTGTCCAAGCCTCAAGCATAAAAAGAATTTGTTAATCGTTTTTGAGAAGAAATACTTCGAAAGCGCCAAGGTCCCGTGGCCCATGTACGCAATCGATGGGCAGGTCAATACGACTTACACTTACTTCCCGCAAACGGACGTGCCTGCCAAACTGCCGAACGATGCGAACCGGGGTTGGACTCAGGTGGCCGCTAAGCAGACGCAATTGACCGCTCAACGGTCGCTGATGACGGACCTAATCTACACCTGGGGCACATTGGCCCACACGAGTGGCAAGAATCCGTACGGCCTCAATGTCCTTTGGGGAGACGGCCACATCAACTTCTGCACGACGCGGGCCGCGTTCGATCCGAAGCTTTGGGGCGGAACCGGGGGTGACCCCATTTCAAATGTGACTCCCGGCGACAACACACCCGGATGGCGGACGATCGTCTCGTTGCTGCGGCCTTGACGGTAGCGTTTACTTATGCCAAGGGAGCTGATGCGTCCGCTTCGGACGGACCGTTTGATGAGGCGGAACACCGCCCGCGATTACTATCTCCGCCAACCCCTCGACCCTGTGGCCGCCGAACGGCCGGATGGTACCGCTCCCTCCGCCGTGAGTGTGACACCGCGCGCGCATCCAGAATCCATGAGCCAGGACCACCACGTTGGAGTCCTGCTCGAGTGCGTCAAGGGTCGATCCCATGAAGGCGCTGCGTTATGAATGATCTGAAATTCGCGCTTCGCCAACTCGCCAAGAACCCGGGCTTCAGCGCCGTGGCCGTGCTCACATTGGCGCTCGGTATTGGTGCGAACACCGCAATCTTTAGTTTTGTTAACGCTATCCTCCTTCGCCCCCTCCCGTTTCCCGACGAGGACCGACTCGTACAGGTCTATGAGAGTTACTCACCGTCTGGCACCCGCAAGGTCGCCGTGGGGCCACCGATTTTTCATGAATGGCGAAAGGAGAACACAAGCTTTGACGGACTGGCGGCGCGGGCTTTTCGCGGATTCATCCTGACAGGGCGAGGCGATCCAGAAGGGTTGGCAGCGGGGGGAGCTTTCCGCGAACATTTTTTCGCTCCTCCGGGTTCAACCGCTCTTCGGCCGCGCCTTTCTCCCCGAGGAAGAAACGTACGGCAAACAACACGTCGTGTTGCTGAGCTACGAGTTATGGGAACGGCGTTTCGGCAAGGACCGGGGAATCATTGGACAGAACATCACGCTCAGCGATGAGCCATACACGGTCATCGGAG
>DATHJP010000460.1:0-3463 GCA_035489695.1 Terriglobales bacterium | reverse complement strand
CGCGACATCGTTACCGGTGTCCTCAAGAGTTTCCTCTTCGGATTCCTGATTAGTGCGATTGCCTGCTATCGCGGTTTGAGCGTCAAGGGCGGTGCCGAAGGTGTCGGAACCGCAACCACATCAAGCGTGGTGACAGCGATCACGACCGTGATCGGATTCGATACCCTCTTTAATATCGTTTACATCGTTTTCTTCCCTTGAGCATTCCAGCCCCTCACGTCGTCGAGCTGCGCGACGTGTATAAAAAATTCGAGGAGAAAAAGGTATTGGACGCCGTCTCGTTGATTGTTAATCCCCTGGATCGTCTGGTTATCATGGGACAAAGCGGCAGCGGCAAGAGTACGATCCTGCGCTTGATTCTCGGACTCATCCCACCGGACGCCGGCCAGATCTTTTTCAAGCAATTTGAGATTACGCGGTTAAATCCGCGGAAACTTCAGCAAATCCGGCGGCACATTGGTATGGTTCATCAATACTCGGCGCTGTTAAGTTCCCTGACCGTTTGTGAGAATGTTGCCCTTCCCTTGGAAGAATTGACCGACAAATCAGATGCGGAGATCAAGAAGATTGTAGAATCAAAACTGGAACTTGTAGGTATGAAAGATGCGTGCAATCAGATGCCGTCCGAGCTCAGTGGCGGCATGCGAAAACGCGTCAGTCTGGCTCGTGCTTTGGTGATGGATCCCGAACTTATCCTCTTTGATGAGCCTACCGCCGGCCTCGATCCGGTCATTAGTTCAGTTATTGACGAACTCATCGTCAGCCTGACGGAGAAACATAAGGTCACTTCTGTTATCGTCACTCACGAAATGGAAAGCGCTTTTCGCATCGGAACACGGATGGCTATGCTCTATCAGGGCAAGATCATCGCCGAGGGTAAGCCCGATGAAATAAGAAAATCGAAAGATCCTGTCGTCTCTCAATTCTTGAGCGGAAGTACCAAAGGCCCCATCCTCGAAGGAACATTAGATGCAATTACGTCGTAACGAGATTCTGACCGGGCTGCTTGTTGTCGCCACGCTCGCCATTCTGACCGGTGTTCTGGTTCTTCTCGGCGCTCCCGGATTATTTCGGCCGCTGGTCACATACAAGATCTATTTCGATAACGCCGCCGGGATTAAGCTGGGCGCGCCGGTATTGCTGGCTGGGCGCAAGATCGGGCAGGTAGCAAAGCTCTATTCTCCCGTTTCAAAAGCGGAAAGCCAGCGTGCAATGGAAGTAGCACGCGCGCTTCGCGCCGCTGATCCTAATGCCATTCCAGAACCTCCGAGTGAGAAGCCTCCCCGATTCGAAGTGCGGATAGACGTTCAAGTCGATCGGAGCGCCCAATTGTATCGCGATTCCAAAGCCCGCATGATCACACTGGGTCTGCTCGGCGAAACCGCGATTGACTTTACTCAGGGGACGGAAGCATCCGGTCGCGCCAGTTCCGGGGAAGTGTTTGCTGGTGAGCGCGTGCCTGACTTCGGCGAAGCCATCGCCAGAGTGCTGGAGGTCATTCAGCCGGTTGCGACCGAAGCCACGGCAACCTTCAAACAACTGGAACTGACAGCGCAGAATTTAAGCCATATTACCGACCAGAGTTCCCAGCTTAACCTGGCGCTGGTCCAATTCCGGACCTTTGGCGAACATCTGAATGAGCTAACCGCAGAGGATGGCTCCTTATCCAAGTCGCTTGCCAATATTCAGCAGATTACGGATGATCTCACCAAAAACGACAATATTAAAGTTACTCTGCAGAACTTCCGCGAGTCCTCAGAGAAGCTGAGGGCGACGATGAATTCACTCACGCCCTCCTTGCAGGAGAGCGGTCGCAACATCAAGGACGCAACCGCTCTCTTGCGCTCAGAGCCGTGGCGCCTGGTTTGGCCGAGCACGAAAAAATATCCCGAAGGCCAGCAAGCTGGAAGCGCAGCCGGACAGGCAATCACCGCCGCGGCCAAACCACCGAGGTCCGGCCGGCCTAGCCCGACGCCTACTCGTCGATTGGCAAGATAAGTACAGTAACTAGTCAAAAATAGTTACGAAAATAGTTTGCAGTTAGCTAGCGGACTGCTAGGAACTTCAGAATGGACTTATCACTTAAGCGGTTGGAAGAAGCAGTTGGCGTTCGCCGCCAGATTGATGCACTCGAGCAGCGTCTGGCAGCCTTAGTCGGTGGCAGCCGACCTACTTCGACTTCAAGTTCGAGCAAAAAAACAACTGGCCGGCGCACCATGTCCGAGGCTACCAGGGCAAAGATCGCCGCGGCGGCGCGCGCGCGGTGGGCCCGCGCAAGAGGTGGGCGCAAAACTAGCTCCGTTACCACGGCTAGGCCGGCAAGAACAGGGCGCCGTCGTGGACGAATGTCCGCCGCATCGCGGAAAAAACTCAGCGACATGATGAAAGCGCGCTGGGCGGCACGGCGGAGAAGCGAGAAGAAATAGCCAACTGAGATTAACCGGATTCGAGAGAGTCGCGCAATTTATTGCGCGGCTCTTTTGTTTTCAAGCGGCCTTCCTTTCCAGCCGTGCTCGAAGAAACTGCAGAACAGCCACTTCATCTTCGTGAAGGTCGTCCACTTTCTCTTCAATCCCTTGCTTCGTCTTAAGTTTTAGGCCTTCGATAAGATCACCATCAAGGTAACTTTCGAGCACGGCCGGATGAACATAGCATTTGCGACAAACCGCAGGCGTGTTGCCAAGAATCTTTGAGACCGCGTTAATTGCATCCTTCACGTTGGCCTTTGCCTGCTTCTTTGTTCGGAAAGCCTCCTGCACATTCAAGGCCAGGGCGACAAGCACCGTCCCCGCCCAGGTGCGAAAATCCTTTGCGGTGAAATCTTCATCCGTAATTTCGCGCAGGTAAGAATTGACATCTTGAGAAGTGACGTCACGCAATTGATCCTCTTCATCGACGTACTGGAACAGTTCCTGCCCTGGTAAGTCCTGCAGCTTTCGCACGATATTTGCAATGCGACGGTCATCCACGTCCACTTCGTGTTGCACTCGGCTTTTTCCCCGAAAACGAAATCGCAGCCGCGATCCCCTCACCTGGACATGGTGATTCCGCATCGTTGTTAAGCCAAAGGACTTGTTCTGTTTGGCATATTCTTCGTTGCCTACTCGAATGAAGGTGCGCTCGAGCAACTGCACCACTGTCGCCAGCACTTTGTTCCTTGGCAGACCTGGAAGTTTGAGATCAGCCTGAATACGGCGACGAATCTTCGGTACCGCGTCGCCAAAAATCAGCATGCGATCGTACTTGTTCTCATCTCGAATGACACGCCAACGCTCGTGATAACGATATTGTTTGCGTCCGCGGTCGTCTCGGCCTGTCGCTTGTATATGGCCATTGGGCGATGGGCAAATCCAGACTTCGGTGTAGGCCGGCGGAATGGCAAGCCGCCGGATCCGAAGTAGCCGAGGCTCATCGCGAATCACCTTCCCTTCCAGATCATAATAGGCAAAGGAGTTTCCTTTGC
>DATHJP010000459.1:0-6506 GCA_035489695.1 Terriglobales bacterium | reverse complement strand
ACTTTTACTGTTGGGCCGCGACCAGATCAATCATCGCATCTTCACCGCCGGCACGTTCCTCGCTTTCATCGTGGCCGTATTTAAGCTCTACGATCCAGTACGCAAGTTCGCTCTCTTCAACAACAATTTCCAGCAGGCCCTCGGCGCGTCCTCTGAAATATTTACTTTCATGGACACTGAAGACGACGTGCGCGAAAAGCCCGGTGCACAGCCACTTCCCGCATTCGCAAATAGCATCCGGTTTGAGAGTGTCTGCTTTTCCTATGACGGTAACGGAGAAGAAGCCCGCGAAATTCTTCGCGACATCAACCTGGAAGTAAGATCCGGCGAAGTGCTGGCGGTGGTCGGGTCCAGCGGCGCCGGTAAGAGCACTCTGGTGCACCTGATTCCGCGTTTCTTCGATGTCACCGCCGGCCGCTTGCTGATCGATGGCCGCGACGTGCGCGACACTACTTTGGCCTCGCTGCGTTCACAAATCGGCGTCGTCACCCAGGAAACAGTGCTCTTCAATGACACGCTGCGCAACAACATTGCCTATGGACAGCCCCAGGTTCCGCAAAAAGCAGTCGAGGCGGCCGCAAGTGCGGCGCTGGCCCACGACTTCATCACGGAATTGCCCGCCGGTTATGACACCATGATCGGCGAGCGAGGCGTGCGCCTTTCAGGAGGCGAGCGGCAGCGCATCGCCATTGCCCGCGCTCTGCTGAAGAACGCGCCTATTCTGATTCTGGACGAAGCTACATCGGCTTTGGACAGCGAGTCCGAATCACTGGTCCAGGCGGCGCTACAGAATCTGATGACCGGTCGCACCGTGTTCGTGATTGCGCATCGGCTTTCCACGGTACGCCGCGCCGATCGCATCGTTGTCCTGGAGAGCGGAACCATCACCGATATTGGCGCGCATGAGCAGTTGATGCAAAAGCTAGGCACCTACCGTCGCCTGTACGATCTTCAATTCGTAGAGGTGGATCAAGCGAAAGCAGAAGCTGCAAGATGAAAAAATCGACAATCAGGCAATTTGGAAATCGGAAATCGAAAATCGAAAATCGTAAATCGTAAATTTCTCCATGCCCATCCGTTCCATGACCGGCTTCGCGCAAGTGAAGGGCCAGGTGAATGGCCAGCTCGGGTTCACTCTGTCGTTGAAGGCGGTGAATCATCGTTTTCTCGATCTGCACTTTCGCATGCCCTCCGAGAGCGATGCGCTGGAGATGAAACTCCGTCGCCTGCTGAAAGAAAAGCTGGCCCGCGGACACGTCGATCTGTCTTTGAATGTGGAGCGCAGCGGTGCAGAAAATTTCTCTCTGAACCGAGCCTTGGTCGGCGGCTATATTCAGGCCTTTCGCGCCGCCGCCGCCGAATTTGGCCTTGCCGCGGAACCAGACCTCAATGTCATACTCCGCATGCCTGGAGCAGTGGATTCCGGAGTCCTTCCCGCGGACAACGAATTGGAAACGTCGGTTCTTGCCAAACTGCAAGAGCTCTTGGACAGGCTCAACCAGATGCGCGAGGAAGAAGGACGTGGCATCGAACGTGAGTTACGCCAGCGTATGGGCCATGTGCAAAAAGCCAGCCAAGGCGTAGACAAACATCGCCATGCCATCCTTCAAACCTATGTCGAGAAGCTCAAGGGCCGAATGCAAGAGCTGATAGGCACTTCAGTAGAACCCGAGCGTATCTTGCAAGAAGCCGCACTACTCGTGGATCGCAGCGACGTCCAAGAGGAACTGGTTCGACTCGATACTCACGTAAAGCACTTCCTCGGCCTGCTTGATGAAGGCGGAGAAGTCGGCAAAAAACTCGATTTTCTGCTGCAGGAGATGAATCGGGAAGCCAACACTCTGCTTTCGAAGACGTCCGGCCTCGCCGGCGAAGCCCTGAAAATCACTGAAATGGGATTGGCCATCAAGGCCGAGATCGAGAAAGCTCGCGAACAGGTGCAGAACATCGAATGACGAACGTTTACATTATTTCTGCCCCATCAGGTTCAGGCAAGTCCACCCTGGTGAATAGCGTTCGTAAAATCATTCCCGGTCTTGACTTTTCCATCTCCTACACCACGCGTCCGCCCCGGGGCAACGAGCAGAATGGACGGGAGTACTTCTTTGTGCAGCGCGCCGAATTCGAGCAGATGTTGCGCAACGACGAGTTCCTCGAGCATGCCGAAGTTTTTGGCAACTGCTACGGTACCGCGCGGCGTTTTCTGCGCGAGGCCGAACAGCGCGGCCACGACCTGCTTCTCGACATCGACGTGCAAGGGGCGGAACAGATCAAGCGTAAGATTCCCGATGCAGTCAGCATTTTCATCCTGCCTCCTAATCGGCAGGAATTGGAAGTTCGGCTGCGCCATCGCAGTCTGGATACCGAAAATGTCATACAAACCCGCTTGGTCACGGCCACCCGGGAGATTGAGAATTATGCCAAATACGACTATATTTTGGTGAACGACCGCCTGGAAGATTCCATCGAAGCGCTTAAGTCGATTCTGCTAGCAGAACGGCTAAAGCACTCGGGAGATCGAGATTCTGCCGCCGCCACTGAAACACTCGCACGAGCCGAATGCTGGCGATTGACCAACGTGCGTGAACGTCTGCAACCGATACTGGCCTCGTTTGTGCCGGAAGGCGCGATGGATACGAAGCGAAAATGAGTTGAACAGCATACTTGGGACACGGGAGACTCAAATGAAGTTGATGGACGGCTTCGACAGCAACTATCGTTACATCCTGGTGGCGGCGCGACGCGCCCGGCAATTACAAGGCGGCGCCCCTCCCGTCATCGACACCCACTCACGCAAACCGTGCCGTATCGCGCAGGATGAAATCAGGGCCGGAAAAGTGAAGTGGGTCATCCCTGAAATTCCCCGATCCGCGGTAGAAGTCGCGAGTGAAATCCTGGATAAAGCCCCGCTCAAGGACTAAGAAACTGGAACGCTGAAGTCGAGAAGACTAACGTCGGGCCGAAGTCGAAGACTAATGTCGGGCTGAAGTCGAAGACTAACGTGGAAGACTGTCACAGACGACGCCCCGTCAGGTGCATAATTTAGCCCAGCGCTTCAGCGCTGGGTGAGCAAGCAACGCAAATCGCGTGTACACGGAAAATCCAAAATGCAAAACCAAAAAACATAAAACATCGAAATAAAAAAACTAAAATCCAATACTAAAATGACACGGCCTCAAATGCCTCAAACCGGATTTGGGAAAACGCGATGAAAGTAGCTCTCGGAGTTAGCGGAGGAATTGCAGCCTACAAAGCGGCGGAGATTGTCCGTCTCCTACAGGAACGCGGCATTCGCGTTCAGGTCATCATGACTAGGGCTGCACAGGAATTCGTACGGCCGCTCACCTTTGCCGCACTGTCCGGCGAAAAAGTCATCACCGACATGTTCGCCACTGGTGAGGGCAATACCAGTGCACAACCGAATATTGATTCCGCCGTCGAGCACATTGCCGTCGCCCAGTCTATCGACGCCTTGCTAGTCGCTCCCGCAACCGCCGACGTTCTCGCCAAGTTTGCCCAAGGCATGGCCACCGATTTTCTGACAACGCTGTATCTGGCAACGACTGCCCCGGTCGTGGTGGCCCCCGCTATGAACGTCAATATGTGGAATCATCCGGCCACGCAGGCAAATCTCGAAATCCTGAGAAAACGGGGCGTGCGGATCGTGGAGCCCGGCGAAGGCTACCTGGCTTGTGGCATGACCGGTCCCGGACGCTTAGCCGAGAACGAGTTAATTGTTGCTGCCCTGATGGAGGCTTTGGGAGCCTCGCAAGACTTAGCTCGCGAAACCGTTCTAATTACCGCCGGCCCTACGCGAGAAAAAGTCGACCCCGTACGCTACCTCACCAATCGTTCCAGCGGACGCATGGGGTATGCCCTGGCCGAAGCCGCCTCGCGCCGTGGAGCGCGCGTACTGCTGGTCAGCGGTCCCACCGCGCTGACGCCCCCAGGCGCAGCCGAGCTTACCCAGGTAGAGTCTGCTGAACAAATGCGCCAGGCTGTGCTGAAATTGTTGCCTGAAGTGACGGTAGTCATCAAAACCGCTGCCGTATCGGACTATCGCCCGAAATCGACGGCCTCACAAAAAATCAAGCGTAGCGGACCAATGTCGCTCCAGCTCGAGCCCACGGTCGACATTCTTGCCGAGATCGCCCATAACAAGAATTCGCAAATCGTTGTAGGCTTCGCCGCCGAAACCCAGAACGCGCTGGAAAACGCCCGTAAGAAACTGACCTCGAAATCACTCGACGCTATCGTAGTCAACGATGTGTCTCGCGAAGGCGTCGGCTTCGATTCTGACCGCAACGCCGTCACCATCATCACTCACGACTCAGTCGTGGAAGTCCCCGAAACCACCAAATGGGAAGTCGCCCAGCGAGTACTCGATGAGGTGGTCCGCCTCCGCCAAGCGCATAGGCTCAAGCGAAAGGCTGACCAAGCCCCGCTGGGGGCCAAATAATTTAGCCCAGCGCTTCAGCGCTGGGTGAACAAGCGACGAGAGACGTGATAATTGCTAGATCCAAAAACAAAACCTCAAACCAAGAACTAAGAACTAAGAACTAAGAACTAAGAACTGAGAACTGGATCGATAACCTTCCGCATTTAACTTTCAACAATGACACAAATCAATGACACGAACCAAAATCGTACGAACTAAAATGTCCTAACCGTAAAATGTCGCGAACTCTCGATCCACAGCTCCGTCGCGCCCTCACTGAACGTATCCGCTATTACAACGAACTCGGCATCTACGATTTCTACCGCCGCGAACCCAACGCTGAACTCCCGCATGAACCGGAGGCGTCCGTGATTGTCGAACATCACACAAATGACCCCGCCCTGCTGCTACGCACGATCCGCGAGGACCTGGGCGAATGCACGCGCTGCCCCCTTCATCGACAGGGACGCAAACAAATCGTATTCGGCGTCGGCAATCCCCGAGCGGAACTGATGTTCATCGGCGAAGCCCCCGGCGCCGATGAAGACCAACAAGGAGAACCTTTCGTCGGCCGCGCCGGCCAATTACTGAACAACATGATCAAGGCCATGGGCATACAGCGGGAGGATGTTTACATCGCCAATATCATCAAATGCCGTCCGCCCGGAAATCGCACCCCGGAGCGCGAGGAATGCGAAACCTGCTCCCCATTCCTGATGCGGCAAATCGCCGCAATAAAACCCAAAGTGATCGTAGCCCTGGGTGCCGTTGCCGCTAAGACGTTGCTGGCCATCAATGCCCCCATGTCGGAGTTGCGCGGTCGCTGGTTCGACTTTCGAGGTACCAAGTTGGCGGTAACTTACCATCCTGCCTTCCTGCTCCGTGACCCGCGCCAGAAGAAAGAGACTTGGAAAGACTTGCAAATGGTGATGAAGGACTTAGGTTTGGCGGCACCCGCAAAAGCGGAGCCTTGAGCCAGATCCGCCTCAATGCTTTCATCCCGCAAGCCTCGACCTCGTAACTGTTGTCCCACCTTTCGTTTAGGGATATATGTATATAAATGTACGTACAACGCCGCCAGTACAAAACGTTCCACGTGGAACACTTCTCCATTTTGTAATCAAGGTCAGCCTGCACTGCTCGATGTTACGATGGCCCCAAGCCCATGCCTGATTTCTGCGACGTCGCTCTGCCGGTGCCTCTCGACACATCCTTCACCTATGGCGTCGCGAATGGCATGCAGCCCGTCATCGGAGGACGGGTGCTCGTCCCCTTCCGTCAGCAGCGCCTGTCTGGAATTGTCGTAAGCCTGCACGATCACAAACCTGAAGTTCAGACCAAGAATGTTATCGAGACGCTCGATCCCGAGCCGGTGCTCGACCCATCACTGATGCGCCTGGCGAAGTGGATCGCCGACTACTACCTCGCGCCGCTCGGTGAAGTGTTTCGTACCATGTTGCCGCTCGCCGCCGAATTCAAGCGAACGATTTCTTATCGCATCACCGAAGCAGGACACCTGGCGCTTCATCACACGGGAATGTCTGGGTCGTCAGCTCGTTCGCGTAAGACGCCAGACGATCAACTGGCTGAGATTCGCGTGCTCGATTATCTGAGTGAGCGCGACGTGGTCAAAGAAGAAAGTTTACGAGCGGCAACCCGTGCTTCCAAATCCGTCCTGACCGGGATGGTGCGTAAGAAATGGATTATACGAGAGGACTTGTCCAGCACCCGCGACGCCGCGCGTACAGTGGAAGTCGCGATACTAGGAGCTGTGGAAGGCAAACTCAATGCTAATCAGAGAACGCTGATCGACACGCTGGCAGCCGCGGGAGGAAAGGTTCCCGTTGAAACACTGCAGGGGCTGGACCTTCCGCGCACGACGCTAGGCACACTCACAAAACGAGGGATCGTTCAAATTGTTGAAGAGCCCGCTGAGTTCACCATGTCCGCGCTGAAGGCACGACCTTCGCCTTTTGATTTCCAGTTCAATCCAGCGCAGCAAGAGGCGCTCAAGCGCATTCAGAAATCTGTGAATGCTCACAAGTTTTCTGGCATGTTGCTGCATGGC
>DATHJP010000458.1:0-4348 GCA_035489695.1 Terriglobales bacterium | reverse complement strand
CAAATCTATTGAATTACATTCCTAAGGAGTTCTCATGCCGAAGAGTGCGACCCCTGCCGATGCCCAAGTGATCCTTCGACTGTACGACTTGCGCCGCGAGGCAGAAATGCGGAAGGCGCGTACTTGGTGGTTCGTGTCGTTCTGGCCGCAAACTGCCGACGACTTCATGAAGGTGATGAACGCGGTGGGCACGCCAGAGAACGCCTGGCTTCGACAAGTGATGGGGTATTGGGAGATGGCAGCCGCCATTGCAGTACAAGGCGCCGTGAACCAGGAGCTATTTCTGGTCCCAAGTTTCAGCGGAGAAATGTTTACCGTCTTTGCGAAATTGAAGCCATTTTTAGGAGAGTTGCGAAAAAAGATCGGAAATCCAGAACTATTGGCGAACATCGAAACCCTAATCAACAGTTCAAAGAAGGGACGGGAGCGTCTGAAACAATTTGAAGCGCGGCTTGCCGTCCGTCGCAAGTCGATGATGGAGGCAGCAGCGGCCAAAGCCAGCTAAGTGCTAGTTTCTAGTGTCCGGTTTCCAGAAACCAGAAACCAGAAACTATTTTTTACTGCCTTACGAAATAAATTCCCGGATATATTCGTCTTTCGAGTGCGCCAATTCGGCGGCATCGCCATCCAGAATCACTTTTCCATCACGCAGGATTAGAAAGCTCATGGGGACTTCGCCATGTTCGCCGGGCGGCAGCGGCCGCATCTTGTTTGCTTTGCGATCAAAATAATGCGTGGCCATGATGAACGCATCCTGCAGCCGGTGTGTGACCAGTAGCGAACTGGTTTTGTACACGTCGCGCTGCTTTACGATCAGCTCAACAATAGTTGTGGAAGTGATCGGATCCAATCCGCCGGTCGGCGAGTCGTAGAGCAGGACCTCGGGCTGCGTGATAATGGCGCGAGCGATGGCCACGCGCCGCCGCATTCCGCCGGACAGTTCGGATGGAAACATATCGATCGTGTTTTCGAGTTCCACGAAACTCAGTGCCTCTCGTACCCGAGCCTCGATTTCCTCTTCCGACAAATCATGTTTTTCCATCAGCCGGAAAGCAACATTTTCTCGCACCGTAAGCGAATCGAAGAGAGCGCTCTCCTGGAACACAATTCCAACTTTGCTGCGTAACTCGAAGAGCTCTTCTTCCGGCTTTTGCGTGATCTCTTCTCCCAGGAGGTAAATGCGTCCTGCATCCGGCTTCAACAGGCCGATCGCCAGTTTTAGAATGGTGCTCTTACCGGAGCCCGCAACCCCAAAAATGGCTTTGGTTTCCCCGCGTGGAAGATGGAATGAAATTCCGTTGAGCACTTGTCTTCCTTCGAAAGCGACGGACACATCTTCAAAGACGATCACCGGGGACTGAGATCCCTGAGAACGGCTGATAGGTTCTTCGACCGGGGTTGGAGGTGAAGACATGGCTTGATCCTGCGATCAGCGATAACCGAAGATTGCCATCAGGAATTTTGTCGCGAAGAAATCCACCAGCAAAATGAAAACCGAGGCCGCGACCACTGCCTGGGTAGTCGCCCGGCCCACGCCTTGGGTCCCCCCGCGCGCCGATAGCCCGTAGTAACAACCCACCGTGGCAATGATGAAGCCAAAAAGCAGCGGCTTGGTCAGGCCGGTGAAAACATCCTGGAACACCAGAGACTGCCAGGCAGAACTCCAGAACTGGTGCAAGTCCATTCCGAAGATGACCGTGGAAACGACGGCCCCGCCGATTAGTCCCAGAAGGTCCGAGATGATGGTCAGAAAGAAAAGCATGAAGACGGTAGACACCACGCGCGGAGTCACCAGCTTCTTCATTGGATCGGTACCCAGGGCTCGCATCGCGTCAATTTGCTCGGTTACGACCATGGAACCAAGTTCGCTGGCCATTCCGGAAGAATTTCGACCAGCCACCATCAGTCCGGTGAGGACCGGCCCGAGTTCGGTGACCATTCCCACCGAAACCAACTGCCCGATAAGCGACAGCGATCCAAATCTCTGCAAGGTGTGGGCGCTGTTCAGCGCCAGCACTGCACCTGTGAACAATCCAGTTAGCACGACAATAGGCAGCGATCCGAAGCCGATGAGATCCGCCTGATAGACAATGTCCGCAAAATAACGGGGGCGCCGGAATAATCCTGCAATGGCACGTGCCGCCAGTACGGAATAATCCTGTACAGACTGGACTGTCTCTCGCGCGAATTCGGTGGGCGAAGTTAGTTCCATCACAGGCAGATATGCGGAACTATAGCAGAGGTGGAGAAAGCTTTCAGCGGTTCAGCGAAAGCGTGAATTATTCCCGGCCCTTCTTCTTGATCTCGATATTCAGCCGCTTGATTTTCTGATTCAGGGTGGATAGCGGCACGTGGAAGCGCTCCGCGGCATCGGTCTGATTCCAATTGCACTTCTCCAGCATGTCCACGATGATGTGGCGCTCGCAATCTTCCATAATATCGAACAAGGAAGCGTCCATTCGGTGCTCCAGCAGGGGGAAAGGGCTGCCACGGCCGGCGATCTGGTCAGGAAGCAGTTCGGGGCCGATTTCCACGCTGGTGGAGAGCACGACCGCACGTTCGATCACGTTTTCCAGTTCGCGCACGTTACCGGGCCACGAGTAGGCCAGCAAGGGACGAAGCGCTTCCGGAGTAATCCGCCGCGGATGGCGCTCGTTCTCTTCTGAGTAGCGGGTAAGGAAGAAATCGACGAGCAAGGGAATGTCTTCACGACGCTGTCGAAGCGGCGGGAGGTCAACGCTGATGACGTTCAGCCGGTAGAACAGGTCTTCACGAAACTTGCCTTCACGAACTTGCTGTTTCAGATCCACATTGGTAGCGGCAATGATGCGCACATCCACCTGGATTTCATGCACGCCGCCGAGGTGCATAAATTTTCGGTCCTGCAATACCCGCAGGATCTTGCTCTGGGTATCCATGCCCATGGTGCCGATTTCGTCTAAGAACAGAGTGCCACGATCGGCAATTTCAAACAGACCTTTCTTCGAAGCGATGGCGCTGGTAAACGCGCCTTTGACATGGCCAAAAAGGGTGGACTCCAGCAAATCAGGCGGCATCGAACCCGTATTGACCGGGACGAAGGGGCGGTCGCGACGGGGCGAATTCAGATGAATCGCTTTGGCGATCAGTTCTTTGCCGGTGCCGCTCTCACCTTGCAGAAGCACCGTGGAACGGCTGGGCGCCACTTGAGCCACCAGGTCGAAGATCTTCAACATGGGCTCGCTTTTGCCCACGATGTTCTCGAAGTTGTAGCGCTGCTTAAGGGCGCGCTTAAGCTGCACATTTTCTTCTTCAACCCGGTGGCGGGCCACAGCGGCGCGCACGTCGGCCAGTAATTTCTCGTTGTCCCACGGCTTTTGGACGAAGTTTGCAGCTCCAGCCTGCATCGCTTTAACCGCATTGTCCACGGTCCCGTAGGCAGTGATCATAATCACCGAGAGCTGCGGAGCATGGTTTCGAATCTCAGCCAGTAGATCGATCCCATTGCGATCAGGCAGAGCCAGATCAAGTAACACCAGGTCAAAAGGCCGATCTCCTATGCGAGACATGCCCTGTTCGCCGTTGGCTGCTGTTTCCACGTCGTAGCCTTCCAATTCCAACAAAGTCTGCAGCGATTCGCGGATTCCTATCTCGTCGTCAATGATCAATACCGAGCCTGCCGGGGAAGAAGGCATCTCGATCAGGTTGCGGCGCGTGATTACGGCAGCTTCAGACATTGACAGCCTTCCTGCTCATGGGAAAATCGACATAGAACGTGGTGCCTGAGCCGGGATGGCTCTCCACACGAATTTTTCCGGCATGCTCCTGGATGATGCCGTACGTAACTGACAAACCAAGTCCCGTGCCCCGAGTTTGCTGGCCTTCGCGAGGCGCGCCTTTTGTGGTAAAGAACGGATCGTAAATTCGTTGAATGTGTTCCTGCGCAATTCCGCTGCCCGTGTCGGAAACTACGACACTGACGCCCTCGCCATTGGAAGTGGCAATTCGAAGAGTTCCACCGCTGGGCATAGCGTCCCTGGCATTCAGGAACAGATTCAAAAATACCTGCTGCAGCCGCCCGGCGTTGCCACTGATCAGTGGCAGATGCCCAGCCAGTTCGTCCTGAACTTGAATCTTGGTAGTCTTGAATTGATGTTCCAGCAGCGCCAGGGTGTCAGCGATCACTTTATTGACATCCACTTCGCTGAACTCGGTACCGCTGGTGCGCGAGAAATTGAGCAGGTTGTTGACGATTTCAGAAGCGCGGAAGGTCTGACGCGTAATCTTTTCCAGCAATGCGCCCTTCTGCGGATCTCCTTGTAATTGTTTTGCAAGCATCTGCGCGTACGACGAAATGACGGCAAGGGGC
>DATHJP010000457.1:0-3119 GCA_035489695.1 Terriglobales bacterium | reverse complement strand
TTGCTGCCTTTGCGAATGGTTCGACTGTCAAACGGGGCCGGTGGCTTTGCTTTGAGTCTTTAGCAGCCAAAACGACGGCGGGTTCCAGCCGTCTGGAATCGACGGTGAAATTTAGGAAGTAACTCTTGTATGCTTCGGCCCGCTCATGGCCGCGGGGTGCGAGATCACGGCCCGTGCCGCCATCTTCGGCGTGGCGAATAATCAGCACGGCGGCGTCTTTCGGCCCGTCTTGTGCGTCTGCTGCGAGCGTCAGCGCGCTAGCAAAAAGGACGGCGATGAAGAGGTATCTGTACATCAAGGTGACGGTTCAGGTGGGCGGGTCGATCAAGCGCGCTTACACCACGTCAACATCGATCTTGGAGACGTCGGACTTCTTCAACTTTGATCGCACCTCTGCTTCCAATTTCCGTGGGTCGACTCCCGAAGGGATGTAAAGGAGAAACACCATCTGTCCTTTGTCTTCGTAGAGCTCGGAACTTTGAAGTCGGCAGCGGTGGGAGACAAGCAACGACTGGACCATGCCAAAGATCGGGTTCGGATCTACATTGTCGTCGAGTCGGATCCTGACCCTGCAGCTCGCGTGTGAATCAAGCCAGTAGACGAGTACCCAGGTGAATGCGGTAACGAAGACCGCCATCGCCCACGATCCCATGCCGCACGCGAGCCCGACCACCACGACCGTGATGGCTTTCCCAGTAAGCTTCGGATTGTCGAGCAGGGTTCGAAATCGCAACAGCGCGCCGATGCCGAAGATAACAAACGCGAGCGTTTGACTGGTCCCGCTCAGCTCAGCGACAACCGCGCCGACCATGCCGAGGATGATGAGCGCCTTGCGCTCCTCGAAGTCGGAAAGCGGATTCATTAGCGAAGAGCGCCGGGGATGCCACGCGATCGCCCACGCACAGCCCACAGCCAGGCTGAGACTGAGGAAGAGTCGCAGAATAAATTCCGGATGTCCGAACTGTTGAATACTCTCCTGAATCGACAGCCACGAATTGCCCTTGGGATCCCCTGCGGTGTTCCCCAGTTTGGCCAGCTCTTCCGCCGGATTGGCGCCCAGCGCTGCCGACGACGCCACGCTCACAAGCGCGATGAGAGCGACGGCGCCGATGGTGCGCAGCGCTCGTCCGAGGTGGCAACCAGAGTGAAAGGGAAACGCCGGCATTATATCCTTCGAGCTGATCGAAATTTTCCTTCTTAACGCTGGCTGTTCACGGACAATTATGAGCGGGTTGTTCATTTTCGGTGGAGTTTGAGTTTATGCCGTGTGCAAGACACCGGACGTGGTCGGACACGTTGCCTAACAACATCGTCAGTACGTTCATAACCGTGTACGGTAATCTCCATCATGCGGCTTTGGGATTGTGTCGCCTATAAGACCTTAGGGCAATAGCTCTACGTGGTGAGAGATGTTACATCGTTACAACGTTAAAACGATAGGGCGCGGCAAATTGCCATGCGTTTCTTTCTTTGGCTTGGTCTAGATGCAATCAGACTTACAGGTGTGCCCTAAAACGGCCCCGGCCCTCCCATTGGTCCCCATGATCCCAAGCCTGATCCCCATCCGCCCCATAAACTCCACTGCATTTCAGCATCTTGGTACATCTCGGCGGTTTCGAGATTCTCCCTGGCAAGTTTATTTCCGGCGCGGAGTTGTTGGTAAGCCTGGTACTCCTTAGGTCGACCCACATAGGCGCGGCTCCGAGCTGGGTCCGGGAAAATATAGTAGGTTTTTCCGCCTTTTTGGATCATCGTCACCTTGCCGGGCGGAAGCTTTTGGAGCTTTTGTTGCTGCGCGGCCGTCTTAGGGGTGATCACCTTAAACCCAGAGGCCACCAGCATGCTCTCTCGGTTCTGCGTGCTGGTCTGTGTCGTGGCGCAGCCAATTAACAGCCCTGTGCATGTTGCCGCGATAATGCCGAAGAAGATACATCTTAATGGTTTCATAGGTTGTATTTGGTGTTGATTCAAGTTTGAGGATAATTTTGTTAAGCAGTGATAACAATCTTAAAAATTCACACCACCCTGAACGAAGGGACCGTTCAATTCAGTCTTGTTGGTGAAGCCACCTTGTTTGTAGTCGTACTTTAAGTAACGCCACCCGACCTGTGACCAGATCGAACGCGTGAGCTGAAATTCGAGCCCGCCTTGCACTTGATAGCTCCAATCAGAACTATCCACCGATTCTCGCACAATGGTCCGCCCCTGCCGGTGCAGTTGAAACGCGGAGCCAGAGTTGGCGTCAAATCCACCGACGTCGCCTTCCGCGTAAAGCGATATGGCTTTCCAAATCTTCACTTTCCCGCGGGCGCCGATCACGGGATCGACCCAACCGGTCGAACCCGAGAAGTCCAACTTCTTGCGGATTCCCAGTAGTCGGCGAAGGATGACCAGGCGTGCATCGCCGTTATCGAGAATGCTTAGATCGCCGTCCATATAGGTGTAGCGCGCGCCGGCGAAGAGAGAGAAAGAGGCCTTTTCGCAATTGATCAAACGATAACCAAGGAATCCTTCCGCAAACGCGGATTTGAGGTGGAGATTGGCGTTGGTAAAAAGCAAACCAGGTAGCGTAGCAGAAGCACCTACCTCCATGTACTGACCATCGCCGAAGATCTCCCACCGCTGATAGCGAATGTCAGCCGACAGCACAATGGGGACATGAGTCAGATGTCTGAGCAACTTGTCGAAGCTGACATCTACGTTGTCGACCACGCCTTTCACTCCGGTATCGCCCGACAGACCGGCAAGCCACCCAGGAGCACCGATACGGATTTCGAGCGTCGCAGGCGTTTCGCACCAAGGCTGCGGTGGTGGCGGAGGCGCTTCCTTCGAAGGATCGTAGGGCTCAGGTCCAGCGAAAAGGAGTGGTGCCGAAAGGACGATCGTCGCAAACAATGCCCCTGAAAAGAACAACAATTTCATTCTCACGGGTCGATCTTATCGTTGCCGACACCCAAATCCTAGAAAAATTTAATTAATCATTAGTCGATCCTCATGATCTTGGAACCTTGGAGGCCAAGGCCGGCCATCAGACCTTGCTGATCGAACGTGAAGGCGTAGATGCCGCTATGAATAGTGTCTGTAGTGAAGCTGCGGGCCATCCCTTTGTCCACGATGAC
>DATHJP010000456.1:0-8936 GCA_035489695.1 Terriglobales bacterium | reverse complement strand
ACGACAAGGCTGATGAGCAGCTTGGCGCCCGGGGTCAAGTCTCTCCAATTCTGAGAGCGGTTAACCACGTCCCTCCGCGTGAATCCTGGCTAATCTGACGGGAACAATGCCATGTAAGTGATAGCAGGTTAACCTGCTTCCCGACAACGACTTACGGGAGGAAATCGAAACTTTGGTAACCCGCGGTTTCAATGGCGGCGGGGTGGACCAGAAGGCTGGTTCTTACGCCGCTTCGCGGCTTGCTTTGAAGCTCGTGAATACCCACGGCTTGCGCCGTGGGCTGCATTCTTTCGCCGCTTCGCGGCTTTCCTCGCACGGCTTGAATACCCAGTGAATACCTTCGTGGGGCAGAATTAGTGAATACCTTCGTGGGGCGGAATTAGTGAATAGCTTCGTCGGCCAGAATTGCTGATATCACCACCCTCGGCCAGGACAAACTGTCCTTCTTGCGGACATCCCGATTAAGGTGTGTTGATTCAGCAGGTTGACGCCTTTCCTGGCACCTAAGGGACACATACATGGGCGGACAAGTTGTCCGGACGGCCATGCTAAGCGAAAGCCATCAACATCAATCAAATGAGTGAGTTAGTGGAGGCCTTGGGTTGGCGTGCGACCTGCAACTGGAATCGCGACTAATCCTCCAGGAGTCGGCTGTCTGCGTTGCGGAGAGTGAAAGATGAATGCAACAAGACGAAACGAACGGAGCCTCACCGCCAGCACCACCGGCAGGTGGACCACGCTAACTGCAGTTCTGGTGGTCCTTCTGGGCACGGCCAGTTTCGGATTTGGCCAGGGACGCTCGCAATCCACCAAGGGAAAAGGCGGCTCAAGTGTCAGCAGCACGCTGTCGCCGGAACTTTCTACCATCCTGGCTGGGCTTCAAAATCGCTCTTCGAACCAACGTTTGGACGTAATTGTACAGTTCAAGCATTCTCCATCTGACAGCCGCATGCAAACCGTGAAAGCGATGGGCGGAATCTCCCGCCATCGGCTGAATGTGATTCGCGGTGGCCTGTTCAGTCTTACGGTGAACGGAATCAGGACTCTGGCCAAGGATCCTGAGGTTGCTTACATCTCACCCAATCGTCCATTAAATGGAGCGGCTGACTACACCGAAGCCACGGTGGGCGCGGATGTGGCCCAGAGTTATGGCTGGGACGGCGCTGGAGTGACAGTGGCGATTATCGATAGTGGTATCGGCAATCACCCCGATCTGCGCGACCCAGTTACAGGCCAATCGCGGGTGGTTTATAGCGAGAGTTTCGTTCCTGGGACTGATGCCAGTGACCAATACGGCCACGGTACGCACGTCGCCGGCATTATCGCCGGCAATGGAACACAATCAGGTGGCCCTGGCAACTCTTCGAGAATTTACGGCATTGCCCCCAGCGTCAACCTGGTCAATCTGAAGGTCCTGGATGGGAATGGCCGTGGACAGGATTCCTACGTAGTCGCAGCGTTGCAACGCGCTGTCGCTCTCAAAGATACCTACGACATTCGAATCGTTAACCTGTCACTGGGACGGCCTGTATATGAAAGCTACACGCAGGATCCACTCTGTCAGGCAGTGGAAGCGGCTTGGCAAGCCGGACTGATCGTAGTTGTGGCAGCCGGGAACAGTGGCCGCAAAAACGATTATGGCATGCATGGCTACGGCACCGTTGCAGCCCCTGGCAACGATCCCTATGTGATCACTGTTGGTGCGATGAATACTAAAAACACTGCCAATCCGGCAGATGATGTCATTGCCACTTACAGTTCGAAGGGTCCTACGCAATTGGATCACGTCGTGAAACCCGACCTGGTTGCTCCTGGTAACCGTATCGCTTCGCTGCTCGTACCGAGAAGCACGCTGGATCTGCAGTTGCCGGTCAATGAAGTATCTCCGACGAGTTACGGAGCACCTTTTTGGGGCACGAAATGGTACTTCATCCTTAGTGGGACCAGCATGGCAACGCCGGTGGTAAGTGGCGCCGCTGCACTTATGTTGGAGCAGGACGGTACCCTCACCCCGGATGTAGTTAAGGCGCGCTTGATGAAGACCGCCGATAAAGTGTTCCCGGTGAGCTCTAGATTCTGGATCGGGAGCAACATCGAAGATTATCAATATGACATTTTCACGGTGGGCGCAGGCTATCTGGATATTCGAGGGGCCATGGCGAACACTGATACCGTTACCGGTACCGCGCTTTCGCCAATCGCGGTGCGCGACGCTTCAGGCACCGTCTCTCTTCTGGCCGATCCCTCTTCTGTTTGGAGTAATTCGGTGATCTGGGGCAACTCCGTTATCTGGGGAAGTTCAGTCATCTGGGGAAACGCTTTGGTTAGCGGAACCTCGGTGATCTGGGGCAATTCGGTAGTGTGGGGTAATGCCACACTGGATGGTTGCAGCGTGATCTGGGGCAACTCGGTAATTTGGGGTTCTACGGTCGGCGCAACCGACGCAGGGAATGATGCGCTCAGCGTTGATGGGGGCGGAGACGACGACACGGACGTGTTGCCATGACACGTCTGAACGCCGCGACCAAGTCAACCATTTGCTGAGGATTAGCGGCATAAACGGAAACTAACAAAAGGATTGAGGAGACGAGAGTCATGAAAAATGGATTAGGCAAAGTGATTTACGGTTTACTGGTTCCGGCGATCGTCGCACTGCTGGCAATCGCGTGTCATGCCTCGGCTGTCTGGGGCAGCTAATCAGGAGTGTTGTTGCTGATTCTTAGGCACAGGAGTGGAGAGACTATGAACCGATTCAAGAAACCAGCGATTACGATTCTTCTACTCTCGGCAGCGGTACTGGCGCTCAGTCTGCTCTCGGCCGCGTCGGCGGTCTGGGGTAGCTAAGCGGATCAGGTCGTGTGGACGATCCGGCCAGTCACCCGACTGGCGCTGCGTCCGGCGACAGCTGACACGAGGAACCCTGTTCGACTCTGCGTTGCCTTCTGCGTTACTCGCCTGTCATCCAACATTCTGATTCGATTCATCCACACGGAAGTAACCTTTCATCACCTTCAACAACATGGTAAAGAAAGTGCGGGGATTGGCGCGTCTTAGTGGGATAACTGCGCCTTTGCCTTCAACCCATGAAGTCAGCCGCCGAGATGCAACTCGTGGACGGGACCACTGCCGTGGTTCGCAGCGAAATCATGCGCAAACTCATGGCCATGGTGGAACGTGTGGCCCAGCAGGATGCCGCGGTATTGATTGTCGGCGAGACGGGAAGCGGCAAGGAAGTAGTGGCCAAAGCCATCCACCAACACTCGCTTCGTTGTGGCAAACCCTTTGTGGACGTAAACTGCGCCGCGCTGCCTGAACATCTGGTGGAAAGCGAATTGTTCGGGTATGAGAAGGGCGCTTTCAGCGGAGCTGACGTCACCAAGCCGGGGCTGTTTGAAATGTCGGACCAGGGAACGCTGTTGCTCGATGAAATCGGGGAACTCGACGGCAAAGTACAGGCAAAACTACTGCGCGTGCTGGATGGAGTTGCCTACTATCGCCTGGGCGGCAGCCGGAAGGTCGCGGTGAACGTGCGGGTGATCGCCGCTACCAATCGTGATCTCGAACTGGAAGTGCATGCCGGCAAATTCCGCCGGGATCTCTATCATCGTCTTACCCAGTTCCAGTTGCAGGTGCCTCCGTTGCGAGAGCGTCTGGAGGATATCTCTGCGCTTGCGGAATTTTTCCTGCTCCAGCATGCTCCCGCGGCCAAATTCAGCGACGAAGCCATGCAATCGCTCCTGCACTATCCCTGGCCAGGGAACGTGCGCGAATTGAAGAATGTGATTTTCAAAGCAGCCATGCATGCCAAGCCCGGTACCCGGGAAATCCGTGCCAGCGATCTTCCAGCCTCAGTTTGCGGCGTGCCGGAGGCTTCCAGCCCGGCCGCCTTTCAAGGAAATCTGGACGAGATGGAAAAACAAATGATCTTCCAGACTCTGGCGCGTACCGGAGGCAACCAAGCGAAGGCGGCCGAGCAACTGGGTATTTCCGGCCGTACCTTGAGGCGGAAATTGTCTAAGTACGAAAAACAACAGGCAGGGAACGGTTCCCAGACGCACTTGGGCACGCTCAGCGCTCCGCAGCAGCGTTATTTTCGCGTGACTCTGGAGGTACCGGTAACTCTTCAAGTGGATGGAGTGCAAATAGAAGCCAGCAGCGTCAATATCAGTTCCGGCGGACTGGCCATCAAGTCGCCGGAGCCTCTCTCCCATGGTAACCCTATCGACGTGTCTTTCAATTTGCCGGGCGCAGCTTCGCCCATTGAATTCAAAGCTAAACTAGCCTGGGCCGCGACCGAAGGCCTCACTGGTTTAAGCATCGTCGAGATTCATCCTGCTTTGCAGCGTGAACTTCAACAGTGGCTGGTAGACAAAGCTAAGACCGAAGGCTGGGCGGAAGCGCAAACTGCGCACTAATTCAGTACTTCTTGTCCGTAAACCCATCGCATCACTGACTGATGCCCGAAGAACCAGTCGAATACCAGACGAGATGTCACTTACTTGTGCTTCTGCACGCTCTCGAATCCCTTTTCAAATTGCGTGACTAGCGGAGTTTCGCCGTACTGGAGGCCGTCGCGTCCCATGACGCGCCAGAGAAAATTGCCGCTCGAGTGATGTGCATCGTACACGGCCATCAGATCTTCGGAGGGGCGGCTCGTCACGAGGATGATGATGTCGGCGTCGAGGGGCCGGTACACGAGTATCAGCTTGCCCCACTTCTGAATGGAGTCCTGCACAGCGCTGATTGCCTCCCGATCTTCAGGAAGGAGGTTTCGATCGAACTGATCTCCGTCATAGGAAGCAACGTAGACATAGCGCGCATTCGCCAGAGTACCCGGAAACGCTGGCGCCTTCGCGGTACTCGGATTGGGCGAAGCGGTGGCGGAAATCGCTGCCAGCACAATCAAGCTGATCGCCACGAGAGAAAATCGATTCATATAAATGCCTCTGGTTATTAGATGCTTCGGGGAGGGCGAGGCTTCAAGTCAAAGCCTTGCATCACGTTGTGCTAAGTGCAGTGTCGATGTTGAATTCCTACGGTTTTGTTATCACGCCACAGGCGATGCGGTCACCGGCGTTTCCAGCGGGATCGGTTTTCATGTCGTCGGCCTTGGCATGGATAACCAGTGCCGTTCCCCCATTGCTGAAAATGGAGTGGCTGTCCTTTTCCCAATTCACATCTCTGTCGGCTATCTCCGTTTTCGCCTTGCCGTCAGCGCGCACGGTGAAGTTTTGCATGTCGCCGGCATGATGGCCTTCTGGATTCTCAAGCCCGTGCTTCTTGTTGTCAGGATTGAAATGAGGACCGGCGGATTTGAAATCCGGGGCATCACACCGTGCATTCTGGTGGATGTGGATGGCATGCTCTCCCGGAGGCAAATCATGCAAGTTGAGTTGGATCACCATACCACCGTTCTCATACATCAGCGCTGAACCTACGCTTTTGCCTTGGGCGTCCTTTAGTTCGACCGTAACCTTGGCGGCGCTGGCCAATGACAGGGCCACAACGCTCAGAAACACCATGGCAACAAATGAGGCGTGAATTTTCATAGCGGCTATTATAAGGAAACACGTGCTTCTAAAAGGTGTCACTTTTGTAGATATCCGTGATTTTCTTCGGGCTGTAGTGGATCGCGGAGAAAATGACTTCCGTTCCATCGCCCACTGGAGATTGTGATTCAAACCCAACCCTCGGCCTCAAGCCCTCTCCTAAGCTGAAGACTCTCAAGACCTGCCAGCTCTTCCCGTCAGACGAAGAGTAGAAAGCATACGCGGGACCGCTCTTGGCAATTTGCAGATAGACGGTGTTCCCGGAGATCGGAATGGAATTGCAATCGTCTGACAGGCCACGGGTAACCACCGTCACCATGGTCGGCTGTTTATCCGGTGAGAGTTCGAACGAGAGCTTGGCCCAGTGATGTTCGTCTGCCCAAACCATCAGAGCTCCGGCATCCCACTTCGCATTAAATAGGCAACCCGCGAGTACTGCGCCGGAACAAAAGAGGCAGGTCGGAGAAGAATTGGGATTGTTGACGAAATCAGGCGATTACACTCACAACTCAGTTGGTGAAATGGCGATGTTACGCCAATAACCTTGTGCGGCGTGGCAGCAGTCTTTAACCTGCTGTTATGGAACACCCAAGAACTTCAATGGTTGCCCGGATTTTGCAGGTGGTATGTCTCCTTGGGGCAGCCACACCAGTGTGGGGAGGTTCACCGTGCGACACAGTGAGTCGTGATCTTCCTTCGGAGCGAAAAGCAGTTCTTGCTCCTGAGATTGCGAAGCAACTCAACGTGAAAAGTGTAGATGTATTGCAATCGTTCAAATTAGGCAGTTGGCAGATTATCTACGTCAATACGCACGAGTCAGACGAGCCGTTTCTTTTTTACTCTGGTGACCCGCTTAAAACGCGCTATGTCACGATGTGGAGCGGTGCGGCTCGCATGGACGAGGAGCAGGAGATCAGGGCGTGGACGCTCAAAAACGCGCCCGGCATTCCACGCAGACTCGCATCCTGCTTCGCGCGGCACGTAACGAAATCAAGAGATCAATAGAAAAGCTTGGTTCCACGCCCAACTGGCGAAATCAGGCGATTACACTCACAATCCGGTCATGAGTGTAATGGCGATGTTACGCCAACTAAGGGTTGTCAATTTTCGTGTATTTTTGAGTCCCCGACACCGACTCGCCGACGACTGACGATACATCTCTAGGGGCATCGGGAAAATCCACGTCAGATTTAACAGTCAGAGTCTTAGAGTCCGACGACAGATGCCATTGTTCTCTTGTGTGGATTCGCACTGGCGGACCGTTTGGTTGGGGCCTAGCTGTGACCACAGATTCCAGCACGAGATACTTGTCCTTGAGTTGTGCTTTACATTTGCCTGGGCCGCCACTCGGACTCTTGTAGTCTCCCTCCGAACCGTTCAATAGATACCGATTGGTCGTTTTACTACCCTGTTCCATTCTCGTGACTTCTATGCTGTCCTCGCTCTGAATCACTTCGAGGGTTGAATCGATTTTGCTGCCGGCGGCCATTTTTCGTCCTTGAAGTGAGTACTTGCCTGAGTAGTTCACCCTATCGGCCGCCAGCCCGGGGTTGACTGACCATGCCACCACAAAGCCAGCACATGCAACACACGCTAAAAGATTGGAAACTTGCTTTCTCATCGGCTTCCCCATCCGGCCAAATGATAGCTAACGCGCTATACGAGCACAACTGTTGTAAACAGGCGATTACACTCAGAACCAGATTGTTGGTGAAATGGCGATTTTGCAACAGTTATCCTGCGAAAGCAGCTCACGGTCAACGCTCTTCCAGTTCCGGGAAGGTGTATCCGGCAAGCGGAATAAGCCTCACAACACAGCTATCGTGCGCCCAAATGCACGGCGGGGACTTGATCTGTCGCTCTGACGTTATGAGATGGCGCAATCAGAACGGTGCAGCCGTATTCATCGTGCTGAGCAATGCTTTCTTTACAAACGAAATACTGAAAAAGGAGCCGAAAGTCCGGCTCCTTGAGAACTCACTTCAACAGGCTGACTAGAACGTGAAGCTCACGCCGAGGCGGATGTTCCGCGAGAGCTGCCACAGATTCGGCTGTCCATACTGGGAGTTCTTAAGCAAGCCGGCTGCTGTAGCAGCGGCCTGCGGGTCGTATCCCGTTTCCAATAGCTGGTAGGAAGAAGCACCACTGAAGATCTGGAACGGGAACAAGGAACTCGAAGCAGCGATTGAGTTGAAGCCCTGCCAATACGAGACCACGTTGTGCTGGTTTAGCAAGTTAATGAACGTCGCCGACAACGCGAGCCGCTGGGCCTCGTTATTCTTGTTCACTTTGATCGAATGAGCAATATTGAAATTGGTCTGAGTGAACCAGGGCGTACGACGGTTGAAAGGGGCTCCGAGCGTTACGGCCCCAGTGGTGGGATCTGCAGTTACGTTGGCCCACTTGCCGCGGCCAAAGATTGGCGTGGCTTCGATGGGTTCGTTACAGCACGCTAAGCCCAGATCAGTGAACGAGCTCAAGGGCGTGCCTTGGTAGGCAGACTGGAAAAGACCGAAGGTTGTGGTCATGCCCTTCCAGGGCAGCTCGTAATACAGGTTGCCCTTGAAGGTGTTCGGACGGTCCGTCGGCAAAGGCCCATTGGCCGATTTGCCTTGGGTGGTGAAATAGTAGAACGGCTCGTCGAACGCTCGAGTGGTGTCCGGTGAGTTACGTCCTGTTGAGCCGCCATCAGTCTGGTCGGTGGTCGTCAGGCCGGTGTAGTTGCCCCATAGGCGGCTCCAGGTGTAGCTGAACGTTCCCGCCCAGCCGTGGCTCGTACCCTTGGTGAGTCGGAACTCAACTCCGTCATAGTTACGGACTGCCACCGGTTGGTGCGGGCAACTCGGACACGTGCCAAATGGATTGCTGGGATCCGCATTGAACGCAAAGTTCGGAATGCCATATGCCGATCCGAGCGACGTTAAATAGTTGGCATAGCCGTCAATGGTTGCGTTCACGCCCTGGCCAGGATTAACGATGGTATACATCTCGAAGTTGTTCGGGTCGGCCAACGAAGCATCCTCAATCACATGGTCGAGGCGGCGACGGTCATAGCGGCCTTCGAACGCCCAGTCCCTGGCGATCTGGTAGTCGAAGCCGACAACGTACTCGTGCTGGCGATATGGCTTTACGCCTTTTGCGACCGGTTCCCACGGACGGAAGTTGACGTTTTCAATCAACGAAACACCAGTACTCGCATCCGTCAGAGACGTAGGTGTGGCGCCGCTGGCGAAGTTAGCTGGTACGGTTGGCCCACCATTTGGGCAAGCGCGGTTGTTAACGAAGATCGCGTCAATATCTGAATTAGTGAACGTGCCGCCCGCATCCGGGCCAAGCGCGTAGACACAGTTCTCGAACACCTGTGCTCCCCAAGAAGTCTGCGCAAGC
>DATHJP010000455.1:0-3373 GCA_035489695.1 Terriglobales bacterium | reverse complement strand
AATCGAGACCTCCACCACTGTCCCTGTCGCCAGGCGCAAAAGCTCTCTCTCGCAACCACGATGACGGCAACGATAACCAAGGCACTCCACAGCCCTGCTAACGTCGCGGTGAACGAAAACAGCCGTTCGCCAGGCTCAGGTCCGAAGAGCAGGTACAGGAGCAATCCGCTTGCGCTCAGCCAGCCGAGGCCCAGCGCATTTTTCAACCAGCGGGGATACGGTCGGTGGCCTCCAACCAGCCACAGCGCGAGAAAGATGAAAAACCCCTTCCCGGAGAGGACGTTCATGGCGGCGCGGTGAGGCGTTTCCAATTCGGCGGCGTTCGCCCGAAAGCCCTCGGATACAATCTTCGGCCCGGTGTCAGCAGGCAACGTCAAGGCTTCCACTTGGCGAACATCCTCCGCTCTACCGGAACTTTCCGCGGCCAGGATAATCGCGGAGATTCCTCCAATTCCGTAACTCACTCGATATTCGTCAAAGGCCTGCCATTCCTTAAACGGCGACACATGCGCAAGCTGACCGAGGACAAAACGCGGGATCAGGCGATTGCCACTCCAGTTGGCTTCGTGAGCCCAATGAAGATAGAGCCACGCGATGAACTGGCGCTGGGCGGATTCCGTCCGACCGGCTTCTGCGATGGCCCGGAGATCGCTCTCCGAGGCTTCGTGGCGAAACCACTCGTCCCAATGGCTGCCGACCCCGTGGAGTGGACTGCGCAAAAGCGATCCGCCACGGAAGTTGTCCTTGCTCCAGTGCCAGAATGTCCAAAACCAGACGAAGCGCATTGTGCTCCGGGGCGACGGTGAACTAAAATTCAGCCGCCATCTTTATCCGAACGAAGAATCAAACGAAAGGGCATTCGGTCAGTCACTTTCAGTTGCTCCCAGCCATATGCCAGCTCCTCGGACAGCTCGGTGTCAATGCGGTATTCACCATCCAACGCACAGATGGCTGGAGCGGATAACAAGGGGCGCTCGGGCTTGTCGGAGACAAACGTCACCTCGAAACTTCCCTGAGCCTGCACAGTGGCGGCGTCCAATTGGAAGCGAAGACGCAACCGGCCATCGCGAACATTGAGATACAGCACGCGCACGGATGTCTCCAATTCGTCAACCGCGCGGACGACCAGCGCCGGCACCGGATGTCCGCAGTGGGATTGACGAGGCTCGGCCATGGCATGGCCGTAGGCAACTCGAATCTTTCCAAGACGCTCGACGAACGATTGGAAACGTTCCGGCCAGGTTTCCCACCAAGGCCGCGCCATTTCGAGCAGCCGCGCGGCACGCGGCGCGGGTGGCGCCTCGGCTTCCGCTCTGGCCGCGCGCCAGCGCAACAATTCTTCAATCGGGATCTCGGTGCTCATGGCTCATGCTTTCGTTGCTGCGCCGCGACTCGCCGCTTCGAGATGCAGCTTCATATCACGAAGCGCCTGGCGCACCCAACCGCTGATGCTTTGTTCAGTACGTCCGTAGCGCTGCCCTATTTCTGCGCACGATTCACCAGTGATAAAGCGTGCCACGAGTACGTCGCGCAGTTGTGGTGTCAACTGTTCCAGTGCCTCATCAATATCCATTGCGAGCAGCGTCTGGTCCTCTGGCGAGAGCGCCTTCAAATCAGGAATCCTGTCCACGAGCGCCACACTTTCTCCGTCCTCATTTGGATACGCCGCATCAAGGGATTCCACGCGGTGGTCGGCCATGGGTCCAGCCCGTTGCGCTGACCGGTACGAGTCGCGCCAAAGGTTGGTGGCAATCGTCGTCAAGTACGCGGGAAAATTCCCACCGGACTTTAGCGCGTGGCGCGTGCGTAAAACTCGACACCAGGCCTCTTGCGCGAGGTCGCTGGCTTTCTGGTGGTTCCCCGTCAAGAGTTGGCAACGGCCAAACAAGGGCTTCCAGTAGCGGTTTGCCAGCGCATCGAGGGCCTGCACATCCGGTGGATCGCGACGAACGGCCGCAATGAGCCACGTATCCGGCCAGGCGGTGACATCACCTAGCTGCACCCATTCCTCCGCGAATTTGGTGGAAGCCTCGGCTGAGAAGGCTTCATCCATCAGACGACGCGCTTCCATCACCTCTCCACAATCCAGTGCGAAACGCGCCGCTACGCGCAAAGCGTCAAGCCTGACGGGGTGCGATCCGCCAACGGTGGCCTGGTTCACAGCTTCCAATGCCAAGCCAAAAGCTTCGCGAAAATGCGCGTCCGCCGTGGCTTCTGCACCCTGCTGGCGCGCCACAACTCCCAAAGACCAAATTCTCTCGGCTTGCCTCATCAATCTTTCGATTTGATCCGTCATACTGACTTCCTGCCCGAATCGGATCGGACTGAACCCTCGAAAGATTGGAAAAATCCGAATGCACTCTCGCGTTGTCGGGTGCGCTCGCAGTTCGTCAAATTTCCATGCCGTCGGCCGCCCGAACCAATTGCCGCGGATAACGGCACTCCCAATCCATCCTGCGGAAACTGATCCGCGACAGGGAATATCTGGTTCGTTAGACATCTCTTTGGCTCAGTTACTCGTTCGGAGACCCGACGGTTATCACCATCATCATGATTACGCCGTTCAGCAGAATGTTGAAAATGTCGCTGACCGGTACGGTCAAACTCGCCGTCCATACGGCCATTGTTGCGTGCGAAGAGGGGGGGTTGAGAGAGGGTTCTTGCCTTGTCCAAAGCCAGGTTCGTGATCGTGTTCATGGTGTATGAGGTACAGTCTTTCGGCGGATTTCCCACCGCAAACCTTTCTCCTTCCGGCCGCATGAATGGCGTGATGGCAAAGCTCTCTTCATCCATCACGTAATCGAAACGATCGAACCCCTCGTGCCATGTTGTCTTTTCGCCCTCGAATCGAACGTGCGTGTCCGCCGCTTGCGCCACATTCGGATTCCAGAAACCTGCGGAGAAAACACCAAACACCAACAAGTCAAGCCGCGCGTCGGATTTTGCTTTCATGAATTCCAGAGAGTGTCAGGTGTCCGCTCGGTGGTCAACCCGACGCCGGGAAGTGTCTCCGACCCATGCGACGGCGGCGCTTGCCTGCCAGTTCCCGACCGCGGTAGATTGTCGATGACGATGAAGTTCCAGGTGCTTTTCCTCGCGGCCATCCGCCTTGCTGGTCCCACTCTGTTGCTGGCAGCGGATCCCCCGGCATTTCCCGCTGACCCGGCGCAACTCCTCGAGCGCACCAGCTTCCAAACCTCGAAGACATGGAGTCCGCAGGGAAATCTGCGTTCCGACGTGGCCATGGTCTATGGCATCGATTACAGCCTGCCGGAGCGGGTCAAAAGCTGGAGGGACCGCGGCTATCGCGTGCACCTGATGACCGGTGTTTCGTGGGGTAATTATCAGGATTACATCTACGGCCGTTTCGACG
>DATHJP010000454.1:0-5348 GCA_035489695.1 Terriglobales bacterium | reverse complement strand
GGAATGATCGTCACTGCAACATACTTGAGATCGTTGGACGGCGTGAAAGAGCCGATTGCATTCTTTCCTTTTCCCCGACTGGCTTGGCCCACCGCGACTCGTTCCGGATCGAGCAACAGTTTTTCCTGCCCGCTAAGACCCTTGCGGAGATAAAGCTTGTATGTGTCTTCGGTCGCGAGAAGCTTCGAGTAAAGATATACATCATCGGGCAACCGGAGCAGGCTCCCGATATCGGCGGCGGCAGACTCATCCAACTCTACGATGCGTGAGAGGAGTTGCTGTCTGCCCGGGAGACTGGCGAGCACGGCCCGTGTGTAGTCGTTCTGAGCCTTGATCCAGGACTGTACTTCCGGGTCGTCGAGATTCTCCATGTAACGGTAAGGGTCAGTGATCTTGATTCCGTAATAGGTGTCAGTGACGGGCCTTACCGGCGCGCGTGGTGGAGATGGCGGCAATGACGTGTTCGCGGACAGCGCTCGAACTCGAAAATGAGCTGGGTGAGCGACTAAAGGGGCCGGTGCGAGGCATAGCACACAAAGAAGAAATCGCGCTGCTCTCATGGCGTGCTCCTGCAAAAGCTAAGGTACGCGCGAGTCTAGCATTTATACGTATTAATGGTGTCGTCCCTCCGGGACTTGCTCAATTGATTTGCCTACCCAGCGCTGAAGCGCTGGGCTTAATTGTTTCGTCCTCCGGACTGGGCCCGTGTTTCACCTCGGACAGGGACGGCGTTTCATCCTGGGGACCAGGCCGGTGTTGCATCCTCGGGACCAGGCCGTTGTTTCATGCTCGAGACCAGACCGGCGTTGCATCCTCGGGACTAGGCCGGCGTTGCATCGTCGGGACCAGGCCGGTGTTGCATCCTCGGGACCAGGCCGGTGTTTCATGGCTAGGACTGGACCGGCGTTTTCATCGTCGAAACTAGGGGCGTGCTCCGCGCTTGAGCGCGGAGATCGTGAATGTTGGCGCTCTTCGCTCAACACAAGACCGCTAGATCGTGTCCTTGCCTCGTGTCTGCACGTAGACCAGAGCGAAGGTGGAACCCTTGCCTTTTTCTGCGGGCTGGACCGCTACGATACGCTGGTTATCCTCGGTGCCTACTTTGAGTTCGACTTTGTTGCCTGTGTTATTGCCCTTGCACTTGAGTTTGTTCGGATCCTTTGAGTCGTGCGAGTTCACGTCGACATCATCGTCGTTGCTGCTGCCGTGACACTCGAGCACGCTGCCGTACTTTTTCAATTTATCGGTGTAATAAGTGATCAGTTTTTCAGGCGGGTCATCGGATTCGTATTCAATGGCGACTACCTTCAACCCGAAGAGGCCGCTCGAGATATTTACGTTGGCGCTCTTCTCTTCTCCGTTGGCTTCTTTCTGTTTCACGCGGGCCCCTGGATAAACCGGCAATCCCGTGTCGCGGACGTCGGCATTTTTGCTGACGTGCAATCCGCCGACGGGAGTTTCGATATCTACTTTCTTGTCCTCGCCGTTCTCATTCTTTTTTACGTTGATGCTGCAGGCAGACATCACGAGGACGGCAACCAGAGTGATAATGAACCCGAGCTGCGAATTAATGAACAGACGGTTGGAATTGCGCATGTTGCGAACCTCCAGGAGCGATGTAGGCTTGACGGTCGATTCCGGCGCCGCGGCGGGCGACGTTGGGTATGCTGACCGGTAAGCGGCCGCGGATTGCGATTTCACCAAACAAAGCTTTGACCGCGCTGATTTCAGAAACTGTTGCGTTAGAGAATGCACAAATATAGTTTTGCGTCGCGGGAAAATCCTGCGCCACATATGGATTACCCATCGCCAGCACTGCGGTCTTCGGTGCTGCATGATCCAGAATTCTTTGTAACAGGCTGCCCGTGGCATCGGCCAAGCCAACCGAGTTCTGAAGTCCACCGGCGGCTTTGGTTGCTTTCCCTGCCGTCGGGATCACATACACGGCAGCGACCACTATCTGCGCCTGGTCGACGGCACGCATAACGTCGTCCGACAAAGCCGCGGCAATTCGTGGATCCACGTAGATGACATTGGCATCGGGCACACGGCTGCGCATCTGGCGCTCCAACATGCGGCCAGCGTCGGTGCGCACGTCGTCCGTAAAAATAACGACAACGACGCGGTTTCGTACTTCGTCCACTTTCTGATACGGAAGGCCGGAGTCAACAGTTCCCATTTGTTTTAGTGGTAGAAGCTTTCCATTATCGCGAACCAGGGTGACGGCATCGTCGGCCATCTGCTGGCCAAGGGCGAGGTTTGCCGGCTCGCCAATCAAGTTGGAGAGTGCTTCCACATTCACCAGGCGTGCTTTCTGAAGATTGAGTGAGGCCTTGGCCTTCAATATTTTAAGGACCGACGCGTCGAGCTGGGACTGCGGAATTTCGCCACTGCGGACGGCTGCGAGCATAGCTTGATAGGACGCATCGAGGTCGGCGGGAATCAGCAAGAGATCGTTACCGGCTTTGAAGGCGTCTACCGCGGCTCGGCCAATGTTGGCGGCGTAGAGGCGAGTGAGTCCTGCCATGTCGAGTGCATCGGTCACGACAAGGCCTTTAAATCCGAGTTGAGTCTTGAGCAGATCGTTTACGATCGCGGGCGACGTGGTAGCCACGCGTTTGGGATCCGGTTCGAGCGACGGCACGCTGACGTGCGCGACCATCACCGAATCCACACCAGCCTCGATGGCCTTCCGGAAGGGCGGAAGTTCGACGGATTGCAGTCGTGCGAGGTTGCCGGTCACCTGAGCCACGCCGAGGTGGGAATCCGTTGCGGTGTCACCATGGCCAGGGAAGTGTTTGGCGGTGGTTAGCATTCCATTGGCACGGGCGCCGCGGATGTACGCGGCGACGAGATCGCCGACCTGCTGCGGGTCTTCACCGAAAGAACGGGTGTTGATGATGGGGTTGGCGGGATTGGAATTCACGTCGGCAACGGGGAAGAAATTCCAGTGCACGCCGATGGCACGAGCTTCCTGCGCGGTGATGCGTCCGAAGGCTTCGGCGTAATCCAATTTTCCGGCGGCGCCAAAAGCCATAGCGTGGGGAAACACCGTCGCGCCGTAAAGGCGCATGGAGACGCCGCGCTCGAAATCAGCCGCGATCAGCAAAGGGAGCTTGGAATCCTGCTGCAGACGATTGAGCAGTACCGCGGCCTCATAGGGCTGGTTGCGGTATAGAAACGGACCCTCGGCGCGCACCGTCATGGCAAATGAGCCCACGTGATATTTGTTGATGCTGTCACGCAACTGCAGATATTCGGGACTATTGACATTCAAGAACTCGGCGCGAACCCAAATCATGAAAAGCTGTCCGACTTTTTCCTCGAGGGAGAGTTTGTGGAGAGTTTTCTGCGCCCATTTTTCGCCATCGTGATCGAGTTGGATGGGGCGAGGCTGAGAGAATTTATCTTTTGCGAATGCAGGAGTTAGCAGACATAGAAAAAGGGTTAGACATAGAGCACGTGAGAGCATCAGCAGACGATAGCACGGATTACAGGTCTGGGGTCAGAGGGGAGTGAATCCCAGTTCTAAGATATTAGTTCTCAGTTCTCAGTCTCTCTCAGGCTTCACTTAGCGCGCTCTGAACCAACTCCGTCGCTTTCCGCTGAATACCTGGCTCATCCCCAAAACCTGCGAGCCAAACTACCTGCGGCTCGCGACGGAACCATGTCATTTGACGCTTGGCATAGTTGCGATGGGCCTGTTGTGCGGCTTGGATCGCGGAATTACGATCAATTTCTCCGTGGAGGAATTGCACTGCCTGTTTATAGCCGAGGGAGGAAAGCGGGCTGGCAGAGTTTCCATATTTTTCGAGCATGCTTCTGGTTTCTTCCACCAGGCCGGAGTCGAACATCTGTTGGGCACGCTGGTTGATGCGCTGATAGAGAGCTGCGCGATCGGGGTTCAGGCCCAGGCGGAGAACGCGGAAGCCCTTCAGCGAGTCGCGGCCTTCTTTCCACATCTCGGACATTTCCTTGCGCGAGGCCAGACATACTTCGATGGCGCGAATCAGTTTGGGCGTGTCATTAGAATGGATTTTCGCCGCAGCCGCGGGGTCGAGACGGTGTAGCAGCCGGTGAAGATAATTCCTGTTTTTTGCACGCTGGCGCAGACGATCACGCAATTCTTCCGAACGCACCGGGCCCGGGAAAAGACCTTCCAACAGGGCCTGCAGATAGAGGCCAGTTCCGCCAACCACGATCGGCAGACGTCCGCGCGTTTTGATTTCTTCCAGCACTTTTCGAGCCTGCCTGGCGTACTCTCCGGCGGTGATGTAAGCAGTGGGATCCACGCAGTCGAGTAAATGATGAGGAACACGACTGCGTTCGGCGATGGTGGGCTTCGCGGTGCCGATCTCAAAGTCGCGATACATCGCTACAGAGTCGCAATTAACGATCTCCCCGTGGAAATGCTCGGCCAAGGCCAGCGAGAGGGCGGTCTTTCCACTTCCCGTGGGACCTAACACCACGACCAACAGAGGCGGATTGGACACAGTCAGCGGGAACCCCAAGGGATATGGCGCCAGTAGCGAGCCAGGGTGAGAATCAGAAGCAATATTGCAATCACTATAATGCCGGTGGCTTCCAGACGGTGGATAGGAAGCGTAGAACGGTGTTCAGGAGGGCCAGTCGGCCCTGGCTTTGGCGGCGTGGCGGGCACCGTGACATTGTAGCGCCGGAAGCCAAGACGAGCATTCAGCCCGACAAACACTGGCATGAAGCAAGTAGTCAGGGTGTAAACTACGCGGCAAGTATGGCTATGCAACAGGCCAGTCCGGCGGCACGGATCGCGCGCTTTGGTGTGTTTGAGGTGAATCTCGCGGCCGGCGAACTTCGAAAGAATGGGGCGCGAATTGGTCTCCAGGAGCAACCCTTCCAGTTGCTGGCACTTTTACTCGAGCGTCCCGGGGATGTAATCAGTCGCGAGGAAATTACTAAAAAGCTGTGGGATCCGGACACCTTCGTTGACTTCGATAAGAGTGTCAACACCGCGGTGAACAAGGTGCGCGAGGCCTTGGGCGACTCGGCAACCAGCCCTCAGTATGTCGAAACTCTGGCGCGACGAGGGTATCGTTTCCTTGGGCAAGTCGAGTGGATTACTGTACCCAGGTCTCGCGATGAACCTCGGCCAGCGCCTAAACCGGATATCCCGCCAGCTCCGCGTGCAGTCACTCGAGGCTTGTTCGAGTTAATCCAGCTCATGTACCTGATCTTTTATGTTGAGGCACTCTTTCATTGGCGCGAGATCGACCGGATTGCGGATACATTTCTACCGGGATGGGCTTCCTTCGCCATCGTGACGGCAACGATAGTAACGGCGGGGGTGGGGATTCCGCTGCGCTGTTATT
>DATHJP010000453.1:0-2808 GCA_035489695.1 Terriglobales bacterium | reverse complement strand
GCTATTTGAAAATCAGGGTGCACTTGATGATGAAGACCTGGCGGCGTATGCGGCCGAACTCGGGCTCGACGAGACACGTTTACTCGGTGAAGTCATGTCGAGTGTTTATGCGCCACGGATTCGCGAAGATTTCAAGAGCGGAGTGAGAGGTGGCGTGAATGGAACACCGACATTCTTTATCAACGGCGAACGTTACGACGGCACGCGTGATCTAAAACATCTACTCGACGCCCTGACTGCCAAGTAGTGGAAGATCAAAAATTCTGACTCACAAAAAACGAAAGGAAGTAATCAATATGGCAAGCACCAAGCGCGGAACGCAATCCCTCTGCATCATATTATTGCTGTTGACCTGCTGCACGCTTTCAGCTCAAAACGAATTGCCTCGCGTTCGGAATATTGTTCTGGTTCACGGTGCCTGGGCAGATGGTTCCGGCTGGAAAGGCGTTTGCGACATTCTGGTCAAGGATGGCTACAACGTCAGCATCGTCCAAGAGCCGGAGACATCCTTTAAAGAAGATGTGGCTGCCACGAAGCGCGTCCTTGCTCAACAAGATGGACCGTGCATTCTGGTTGCTCATAGCTATGGCGGAGCCGTAATTACTGAAGCGGGGACGGATCCGGCGGTTGCCGGTTTGGTCTACGTCGCGGCCCACATGCCAGACGCTGGAGAGAATGAGGCTGACGACGGAAAGCGCTTCCCAAGTGACCTCAGCAAGTCTACCGCGATAAAGAAGACGGCTGACGGTTTCACTTACCTCGACCCGGTGCAGTTTCAGGAGTACTTCGCAGCCGACCTGTCGGCGGAGCGGGCCACTTTCATGGCGCGATCGCAGGTGCTCAACGCAGCTGACAATTTCAAAGCAGTCATCACCACGCCTGCGTGGAGAAGCAAACCGAGCTGGATGTTGGTAGCGACAAAAGACAGAACCATCAACCCTGACCTCGAACGGTGGTATGCCGCCCGAGCCAAGAGTCACAAGGTCGAAGTCTCAGGCGCCAGCCACTCGGTCTACGTCTCCAGACCGAAGGAGGTTGCAGCTCTGATCGAAGAAGCCGCATCGCACGCTCGGCAGAAGAACAACTTGTAATGGCCAGCGTGGCTCAAGGCGTTTTTAAGGAGATTCTTCTATGGCTAGCCTAACCAAAATAATCGACGTCCATTCGCACCCCGTCCTGGCTTTCGGGGAAGATGCGCCGGTGGGGGAGGGTCGTAAACAGCCCGATTGGTCTGTCGAAAGTGCGCTCTCGTATATGGAGGAGCACGACATCTCAGCATGCGTGCTTTCCGCTCCTGCCTCGGCCAACAACGCGAGTGGACAGGAAGCGCGAGACATCGCTAGGCGCACCAACGAGGTCCTCGCCGAAATCGTCTCCAAGCACCCTAAGCGCTTCGGAGCAGTCGCGACGTTGCCTGGTTTGGATGCAGACGGCGCGATAGCTGAGATCGGTTACGCGCTCGATACGTTGAAGATGGATGGCGTCACTACGACGACGAATATTAATGATGTTTATCTCGGTGAGCGGCAATTCGATCCTTGGTTCGAGGAGCTGAACCGGCGCAGCGCAACCTTTTTCGTCCACCCGACGATCACAAAGGCAGGGGAAACCCTGCTCAATGGACTGAACGCCTCCGTAATCGAATTCATGTTTGATACAACTCGCATGATCACCAACATGGTCGCCACCGGTGCCAAGAAACGCTTCTCACAGATCAAGATCATCGCCGCTCACGGCGGCGGCACCATCCCATTCCTAGTCAATCGAATTCAAACGCTTGAGCACACTTTCGGCGTGGGGCCCGGACGACTTGAACTTTCCTCTGAGGAAGTACGGAAGGGAATCGCGTCATTCTACTACGACCTGACGGCAGCGACCTCAGAGGCCCAACTCTGCGCCATTCTTAAGCTCGTGCCGGTGTCGCAACTGCTGATGGGGCTTGATAACCCGTTTATGCCGAAATCGACCTTTGCTCCAGCCATCGCCGACGTTGGACGTTACCCAGCATTCAACGAAACGGATTTGCGAAGCATCTCGTACGCAAATGCTTTCCGCTTGTACCCGGGACTCGCTAAGCGGATCGTAGTGGGCTAATTTCAAACTACTGATGAGTTAAACCAAAATGAACCGCAGAACATTTATCACTACAAGTACCACGGCCGCTGTAGGCCTCGCAAGCAACCCGATTTTGACTACCCGCGCTCAAGGTAAGGAACCGAGGCCGACACCGGCTGAAGGCTTCTGGCCTGATAAGGCACGGCTGGTCATCTCGATTTCCATGCAATTCGAAACAGGCGCTCAGCCCGAAAAAGGAGCTAGCAGTCCCTTTCCACCTCTTGATCCGAAATATCCTGATCTGCCCGTGCAAAAATGGTACGACTATGGTTTCAAGGAAGGCATTCCACGCTTGCTCGACCTGTGGGATCGCGTCGGAGTCAAGGTGAGCTCTCACATGGTCGGTCAAGCAGTCGAGAAGCACCCGGCCCTGGCGAAGGAGATTGTGGACCGTGGCCATGAAGCCACCGGGCACGGACAGACTTGGGAGCCGCAATATTCCATGACCCCGGAGCAGGAACGGGCCGGCTATCAGGCAAGCATCGACACCATTCAAAGAGTTACAGGCACGCGGCCGATTGGTTTCAATGCCTTTTGGCTTCGCGGGACGCCGAACACCCTGGGCATCCTTCAGGACTTGGGTTTCATCTACCACATCGACGATATCAGCCGGGATGAGCCTTTCACAGTAGCCGTGAACGGCAAGCCGTTTGCCGTCGTTCCTTATACGATTCGCAATAATGACATTGTGCG
>DATHJP010000452.1:0-3202 GCA_035489695.1 Terriglobales bacterium | reverse complement strand
GCTGTGAAAGCCATTCTTTTTCGGTTGCATCTGCGCGAAGTGCTTGTTCACCAGTTCCACGAATTGCGCATGCTTTAAATTCCCGGCCGCGCAGATGATCAAATTTCCGGGAGCAAACCGCTGACCGTAAAAATCAAGCACTACCGGCTGCTCGAACCTTTTGACGGTCTCTTTGGTCCCCAGGATCGGCTTGCCCAGTGGATGATCTTTCCAGAAATTCTGGGTGAAGATCTCATGGACCAGATAGTCCGGGCTGTCCTCATCCATCTTGATTTCTTCCAGAATCACGCCGCGCTCGCGGGTGATGTCCGCCCCATCAAACACCGGATTGAGGACCAGGTCGCTGAGCACATCCATAGCAATGGGCAGATGATCGTCGAGCACCTTCACGTTGAAACAAACGCACTCCTTGGCGGTGAAGGCATCCATGTTGCCGCCGATCGAATCCACCTGCCGGGCAATTTCCTCGGCCGAGCGATGCTTGGTTCCTTTGAAAACCATGTGCTCGATGAAATGAGAAATACCGTTCCATTGCAGGTCCTCATCCCGCGAACCAGTTTTGATCCAGATACCAATGGAGACCGATCGAATATGCTGCATCTCTTCGGTGAGAACAGTCAGACCGTTGGGCAGAACTTCGCGATGAATATTGCGCTTCTCTTCAACCATGACTTCTTCCCTAACCGATTGCGGAAGGAGATTCGTCCTTTAAGTATTGTTACATACCGCGCCGACACACGCGAATAAGTCGTTATAGCCCTATAATCAACAGGTTACAGTCATTTAGTCGGCAACCGTCGTTTGCGACGGGCTGAGTTTCACAATACTCTACAATCGGTAAAATGAATGCTAGCTAGTTAGATGATGGCAGACATGAAACAAAGCATACTTTTAGGCCTTGGGCTTCATGAACTTACGTCGTTGGTCGAGGAATCTGGCCAGCCCCAATATCGGGCCCAGCAGCTTTTTGAAGCTATTTACCGGCAGAGGGTGGAGTCGGCGGAAGAGATTTCAACCCTGTCCCAGGAATTTCGGCGCACCCTGGTCGAGAAAGGATTCTCCGTAGGCCTCCCGACAATTGATAAGAAATTCGTTTCGGTGGACGGCACAGTGCGCTATCTGATGACTTTTGCCGACGGAGAGAGTGTAGAAGCCGTCTGGATGCCCGAAGGTGACGCGGGCGAAGCAGGAGACGGCAGCGAGGCCGGAAACGAATTGGAAAAACAGACCAGCCGGAACTGGGATCGCGCAACTATTTGCGTTTCCAGTCAGGTCGGCTGCGCCGTGGATTGCAAATTTTGCCTAACCGGGCTGTTAGGAGTAAAGCGCAATCTTACTGCCGGCGAAATCGTGGGACAGATTGCCGTCGTCCTGAATGACCAGCACGTCGCCCCTCCTCGCGATCGAGTGAACCTGGTTTTCATGGGTATGGGAGAACCTTTTCTGAATTACGACAATTTCATCAAGGCAGTTCGTCTGCTGGTCGAAGGCGTGGGCATCCCGGAATCGCGAATGACCGTGTCAACGGCGGGCATTGTGCCGCGTATCTATGATCTGGGCGCCGAGCCTGTAAGGCCCAAGCTAGCCATCTCGCTAAATGCGCCCAATGATGAGTTACGCACTCGCCTGATGCCACTTAACCGCAAGTGGAACCTGGAAATGCTGATAACCGCGGCGCGTGATTTTCCTCTTAGAAATCGGGAGAGACTGACGTTTGAATACGTTCTCCTGGACGAAGTGAACGATTCTGAAGAGAATGCCCGCGAACTGGTCGAGCTCATTCGCGGGGTACGCGCCAAGGTCAATCTGATTGCACTAAATCCAGGACCGGGAATTCCATTTCTAAGTCCGGCCCAGGATCGGGTCGCGCGGTTTCAAAACATATTGATCGATTCTGGTGTGCCGACATTCGTCCGCCGTCCGCGAGGACGTGACATTTATGCCGCTTGCGGACAACTGAAGCGCACACTGGAAATGAGCGCCTAACTTTGACATTAGCCTTATCACCGCCGAGCTCGCCGAGAACGCGGAGTCGAGCAATTCATTCACAAATTCTCGGCGCGCTCTGCGTGCTCGGCGGTTAAAAGGTTATCTTCCTTTCTCCAACTCCTGCGCGGCTGATTCAATCAGTGTGGCCTCATCCTGAAGCGCGGCGCCGGCGCGCACCATCTGCTCATCCGCTTCTTTCCACTTCTTCTGTTCGATGGCTTCGCGAACCCCGGGAATCGTCTTCACCCCGTATCCGGTGTATTGGCCGGGGGCATAAATCATGTGCTTGAACCATGGCCTTCCAGGAAGCCCGTCTTGACTGGCTAGTCTTCGTTCGCTCTGCAGCAGTTTTGCGTTTACAGCCCTGAGCGAGGCGGAACTGATAGCTAAGTCGCCGCTCTTTGACACTTTCTCGTATGCCTTTTGATATCGCTCGGCACTGCGGTTGAGCGCCTCCGAAGCATTCTCCAGCGGAGCGAAGTTGAGATGTGGAGGAATCTCTTCGCGCTGAGGCGGGATAAAGGTCTTTTTCGGATCCGCGGTTGCGGAGAAAACTCCTTCATCCAATTCTTTATTCCGCTCGCTAATTTCGTCCTGCTTATCTTTCAATAATTTTTGTAGTTCGCCCAAATAGCGATGAACCGTGTCGGCAAAGTCGGTGAATTCGTAGGGTAGCAGGTCGGCATCGGCGAGTCGCATAACGGCAGTGCCGACGGTCTGTGCCAGAGCGCGTCCGTAGCTGAAGTCGGTATCCGAAAAATGGGTATACCAATAAAAATCATCGTAGATGGAATGGTAGATTCCTCCGCCGTCTTCATCTCCGAACCCCAGATCGAGCGATGCTATGCCGAGATGATCGAGGAAGACGGTGTAATCAGAACCGGACCCGAGTGCACGGATCCTAAGATCAGTCCGCTGACGTGCTTCCTGACGCTCTTCAGTTGAGCTGGCATCGGCAATTTGCTTGAGCTGGCTTCGTTTCCAGATCGAGATTTTCTTCTCCGGATCCTCGACGTCGCGCGCCACTCCGTTCATAAACTTTTCCAGCGTGTGTGATCCTCCAGCAAACAAGTAACCACGGCCATTCGCATCGCTATTGATGTAAACGGCGGCGTGCTGGCGGAGTTCATCGGCATGGGTTTCCGCCCACTCGGTTGATCCCAGCAGGCCTGGCTCTTCACCGTCCCAAACGCAATAAATAATTGTCCGGCTC
>DATHJP010000451.1:0-6454 GCA_035489695.1 Terriglobales bacterium | reverse complement strand
CATACCAGCGGCATTGAGCTTTGGGGGTTTCATTCGATGCATCACCTTGCCCCACCCGCGATTGACGGGAACCGGGACAACAACTCGATCAAGACGCAGACGAAGATCCCTTCGAGGCGGAGCAAAAGCCTGGCAATACGCGAGTTGCTCAAGCCCCACATACCATCGCTTCTCCTGGGATTGCTTGCCGTGGCCGGCGAAGGCGCCGCGAACCTCCTCGAACCATGGCCTTTAAAAATTGTGCTGGACAATGTTCTGCGCTCCCAGCAGAGCCATGCCGCAGTCATGCGGCATATCCAAAGCTTCGTTGGCACGGACAAGCTGGCCATGCTGAAATTCGCCTGCTTCGCGGTCGTGGCCATTGCGGCTCTTGACGCGATCTGCACATATGGCGAGAAGTACCTCACCACCAGTGTCGGACAGTGGGTCACATACGATTTGCGCCGAACGCTTTACTCCCATATCCAGAAACTATCGCTTGCCTTCCATGATCAGAAACGCACCGGCGACTTGATCAGCCGGGTTACGAGCGACATTGACGCCATCCAGAGTTTTATTACGCAGGGACTCTTGGGAGTGTTGATTAACATCATCACTCTGCTGGGTATGGTCGCAGTGATGTTTTATCTGAACTGGCGATTCACCCTGATCGCGCTGTCGGTGGCGCCTGTATTATTTGCCATCGTCTACAGCTATACCCGGCGCATCAAGAAGGCTTCGCGGGCAGTGCGAAAAAAAGAAGGGGAAATTACTTCCGTCGTGGAGGAAGTTCTATCGTCGATTCGAGTGGTGAAGGCGTTCGCACGCGAGGACTACGAAGTGAAACGGCTGGAAGAACAAAGTCTGGAGGGAGTGGAGGTCGCTCTGCGCGCGCGCGGCCTGAAGGCGAAACTGACCCCGATCGTGGATCTCATCGTCGCCACAGGAACCTGCCTGGTGCTTTGGTTTGGGGCGCGGCTGGTTTTAACCGGAAGCCTTTCTGCAGGAGAGATGGTGGTTTTCATCCTGTATCTCGGAAAGATGTACAAGCCGATGCAAGAGCTTTCCAAGATGACGGATACATATTCCAAAGCTGCGGTCGGCTATGAGCGCATTGAAGAAGTAGTAGAAACCGATAACGAGATTAAAGATTCCCGGCGCGCCATCCATGCTCCGCGTTTCAAAGGTGACATTGAGTTCGATCACGTTTCCTTCTCCTATACGCCGGATACTCCCATCCTGAAGGACGTAAGCTTCAGCATCAAAGCCGGAGAGGTCGCCGCGCTGGTGGGTCCGACCGGAGCCGGCAAAACCAGCATCATCAGTCTGATCGCCCGCTTCTACGATCCTAATTCCGGAGTCGTAAAGATTGACGGAACGGATATCAAACGATTTCGCCAGAAATCTCTTCGGCAGCAAATCAGCTTCGTGTTGCAGGAAACCATGTTGTTCCACGCTCCGGTGTGGCAGAACATTGCGTATGGCAAGCCGGACGCTTCGCGCCAAGAGATCATCAAGGCGGCAGAACTCGCCAACGCAAGCGAATTTATCGACAAACTGTCTGAAGGGTATGACACGCTTCTTGGCGAACGTGGCATGACACTCTCGGGCGGTCAGCGACAGCGAATCGCAATTGCACGCGCGGTAATTCGCAACACGCCAATCCTCATCCTAGACGAGCCGACATCAGGCCTGGACGCGGCTTCGGAAAAACTCGTCTTCGAGGCGTTGGACCGGCTTATGCAAGATAAAACAGTCATTGTGATTGCGCATCGCTTGTCCACCATTCGGCGTGCCGATAACATTTTCGTCATTCAGGACGGCTCCATCGTAGAGAGTGGCAAGCACGAAAAGTTAATGCAAGAGGATGGTCTTTACGCCGAGCTGCATAATTTGCAGTTTGGAGCGGAAGAAAGCGTTGACGTCCGCTGATCCCCTGTCGTCTCCACCCGTACTTCGTTCTTCATCAGCTTTGTTTGAGGAGACAAGAAAGTTTTCTGGTACCCTTTCTGATTTGCCGGGACCCATATCCTATGGGCGAAGTGCCTCGGAGGGGGCCACACCATGTCACGAGAACGATGGACGAGAGTATTTCTGTGGTTTTCGGTGTTCGGTTGGGGCATTGGTCTCGGCGCAAAATTGTTCGATCTGATCGTGGTGGCGAGTGCGTGGGGCGCTGCGCCACCAGCCTCGCTTTCGCTCATGCCTTACGGCCCACATTATCCGCTGAACCCTGGGGATTTTTTCCAGCCCTTGAGCGCGCTGATGGTGGTGGGGATCCTCGGAGCACTCATCAGTGGATGGAAGACCCCGCTTGAGTATCGGTTTTGGTTGTGGGTTCCAGTCATCAGTTTTCTCATTATCTGGATCTTCACCCCCACCGTCTTCTGGCCGATGATCCGAGAACTTTATGGCGCTGGCTCTGGGAAGATCATGAAAAGCGACGCTGAGCTGATACTGCTGGTACGACGCTGGATGATCTGGGATTGGTTGCGAGTGGCGCTGATCGCGGTGGGATTCCTTGCGTCGGTTCGGGCGCTCAGTATTCCCTTCCCGCGCAATGACGGCTGAGCACACAGGCTATCCCGCACTTTAGCCGCAATGCTGTTACAGCTTTGCCAGTTGGGCAATTCTAGCCTGCACCGCGGTGGTATAACCCTCTACTTGTTCCTGGGAATAACCTGCGGCACGAAAAGCGTCCCGAATCTGTTCGGGTGAGAGTTGGGCGAGTAGCGATCCCAGCCATTTAGCATCGGCACGCGGGATGTGTTTGCCAACCCAGTGCAAGCGAAATTTCCCAATAAAGAGCGGCAAATCGAAAATGTAAAAAAAAGGAGGATGCGTGGGAAAGTTTAAGTCTATGTAATCGTTTCTGACTTTCGAGACGAACTTGGAACGGCGATAAGCGGGCAAATTATTTTTCGAAAGACTGTCGGTATAGCTCTTGCCCGACATGCCAAACGATGCCCCCAGATCGCTGACTTCATAGAGTTTGGTTTCGGGATTATGCTTGTCCTCGTAAATGGCATTGTTGTCATCTTTTAAATCCCAATTGCTGATAAGTGCCATCATTATCCGAAGACCATTGAACTCGCGCGTGCCCTTGAAAGGATTCTTTTTCCAACTCCAGTTGCCGACTTTTTTCCCCTCGCCCGGATGCCTTTGAAGGCGAACTTGAGTGACGTCGCCTCCCTTCGCCACGAACTCTTGTCCACGGCCCAGGCGCGCGGGCAGGCCTTCCACATTCAAGTGGGGGACAAAGTAATTCTCGTTGGTAATGTAGCCGATCGCCCAGAGCAGGCGAGTGGCAACGGTTTCCGGCTGAGCTTCGTCCCCCAGCTTAGCCTTCCATTTCTGTCCAGCTTGATCGCGGACGTCGAACTTGGGACTGACGCCGATAGTGTCTTCCTCCAGGAATTTCACCGGAAGTTGCGGCATATCTTCCTTGCCGCCGGGCCCGTAATAAAGGTTGTGCGACGGAATGTCTCCGGGATCCAGCCACAGGACGGCCTTGCCATTTGCGCTCGGCGATTCTTTCTTCGCCTTCGCGGCGAGCATATCTGCCGGGGCCAGCGCAATAGCAATCACCAAGACCAGTAGCAATGAGACGCGTCGATGCATTCAGAAGCTCCCGTGGCAGCCAGTTTCGGCCCACTATCGGCCCGCTAGTATCCTACCCCAAGGCTCCGCCGGGGCCTTTTACTAGGTAGTGCCCGCCAGCATAATAAGGGCGGTTCAGGCCAATACTAAGGGTAGTAAATCTGCTCGCCACCCAGCCCCTCTGCATCCAACCCGAGCACAATTTAAGGAGTCCAACTCATAGTGAAGCTACTAATTCAGCCCGGGGACGGTATTGACCGATTGGTCAAAGGCATCAAGAAGGCCAAGAAGAGCGTCGAAATCGTTATCTTCCGCTTTGATCGATCGGAGATTGAAGAAGCTCTCGTGGATGCCGTGGAGAAAGGCGTGTTCGTACACGCCCTCATTGCTTTCACAAACCGCGGCGGTGAAGACCATCTGCGCAAACTGGAAACGAGATTCCTGGAGAAAGGAATTACCGTAGCGCGCACGGCCGGAGATCTGGTGCGGTATCACGGCAAGATGATGATTGTGGATCGCAAGGAGCTCTTCGTTCTGGCATTCAATTTCACCCACCTCGACATCGACCACAGCCGCAGCTTCGGCCTGATTACACGCAACGCCAAACTGGTGCAAGAAGCGGGAAAACTTTTCGACGCGGATACCAAACGCCAGGTTTACAACCCAGGGAGCGCTAAATTCGTGGTCAGTCCGCTCAATGCGCACAAGGAAATATCCACGCTGATCAAAGGAGCCAAGAAGGAACTGCTTATCTACGATCCCAAGGTCAGTGATCGGGCCATGCTTCGTCTTCTCGACGAGCGGAAAGACGACAGAGTAGACATCCGGATTATCGGGGAGGTTAGCGACGACAGAATTCCCGCACGCAAACTAGGTCGTATGCGCTTACATACGAGAGCAATTATCCGCGACCGTCAGCAGGCGTTCGTTGGAAGCCAGAGCCTGCGATCGCTCGAATTGGACGCACGTCGTGAAATCGGCGTGATCTTTCGCGATGGAAAGGTGATTTCTTCCCTGGTGAGGACATTCGAGGAAGATTGGGCCGCATCCAAGCCGTCGAAGTCAGATCGACGAAAGGCTGCTCTGCCGGTTGCTAAGACGGCCAAAAAAGTAGCCAAGGCCGTTTCCAAGAATTTGGAAGTCGCCCCAGTCGTCAAAAAAGTGGCTAGGGCACTGCGGAAGAAAACCAATGGGCAGCTTGGTGACAAGCAAGTGAAACAGGCAGTGAAGGAGGCTGTAAAGGAGACAGTGAAAGCGGCAACCAAACAAGCTGTCAAAGCAGCTGTGCAAGATGCTGCGGAGCCGTCCGAAAAGGAAGCTCGATAGCATCTAAGCCAACAGGAGGAATGTATGGTCATGTGGCAGATTGTGCGCAAGGGATGTTTTTGTTGTGCACTCCTGGCGGCCACGAGTGTTGTGGCATTGTCCCAGACAACAGCGGGTTCGCCCGCCGCCGTTTCCCCTGCCACCGTTTCGCCTGCCGTCGTTTCACCTGGCAGCCAGGCCGACGCCGTATTCATAAAAGAATTCTACGCCCGGGTCTCAAAGTATCTGGACCTTCGCAAAAAAGCAGCCGGATCTCCGCCCAAACCAACGAAGTCAGCGACCAAGCTGGCCGAGAGCAAGAACGCAATGGCGGAAAAGATTCAAGCGGCGCGAGCCGATGCCAAGCAGGGCGACATTTTCACTCCAGAGATCGAGGTCTATTTCCGGAAACGTATCGCCGCCGCTCTCAGGGGACGAAACGGAACCAAGATCCGGTCAAGTCTGCGGCATGCGGAACCCGTGCACGGCATACAGCTGCATGTGAATCAACCATATCCGGACGGTGTACCGTTGCAATCCGTTCCTCCAACGTTATTGCTGAACCTTCCGCGTCTGCCAAAGGACCTGGAATATCGAATTGTGGGCCACGATCTGGCACTGCACGATATTGGCCCCAACCTTATCGTCGACTTCATCCCGGGTGCCATCGCTTCGCCTTAAGAGGCCAGGAGAAGACTTCATGCGTCAGAGCGTTCTTTTCTTATTCCTCGCTTGCGCGCAGTTTCTAGGCTGCGCAGCACAAGATACTACGCGGCTTGTGCAGGCCACATCCCCGCCGGCAAATACTTCTGCCCCACAAACCGCGCCATCACAAGTTTCCCCAAGTGGGACAAGTGCGAGCGGACTCGATATCAGGCTCCCGCTGGAATCGAAGTCGATCCGCTTCGCCGTGATTGGGGACACGGGCACCGGCGAACGCGAGGAGTATCAAGTGGCGCAAGAGCTGGAAACCTACCGGCAGAAAATCGGCTTCGACTTCGTCATCATGATGGGCGATAACATCTATGGATCCCATACCCCGCAGGACTTCGCGCAGAAATTCGAGTTGCCGTTCAAACCGATGCTGGATGCCGGAGTGAAGTTCTACGCCGTGCTCGGCAACCACGACGATCCTAACGATGAACGTCTCTACAAACCATTCAATATGGGAGGGGAGCGCTACTACGTTTTCAAGAAAGGCGACGTGGCCTTTTTCGCGCTCGACAGCACTTACATGGATCCGGCCCAACTGAGTTGGGTAGATCAAAATCTGCAGAACACAAAATCCAAGTGGAAAATCTGCTACTTCCACCATCCTTTATATAACGATGGACGTTCTCATGGACCCGATCTGGATCTGCGGACCCAACTCACTCCACTCTTTAAAAAATACGGCGTGAACCTGGTCTTTTCAGGACACGAACATGTTTACGAGAGGATCAAGCCGGAAGACAACATCTATTACTTCATTCTGGGAAACTCCGCCAAACTTATGACCAACGACTTCAAGCCGTCGGACCAGATGCAAAAAGGATTTGATACCGATCGCGGGTTTATGCTGGTCGAAATC
>DATHJP010000450.1:0-3442 GCA_035489695.1 Terriglobales bacterium | reverse complement strand
GCATCCCCTACGGCGCAACGTGCAGGAGATCATGACAGCATCCCGCCGGGCGGCTGACCTTACCCGGCAACTCCTGGCTTTTGGACGCAAACAAATGCAGTCCCTGCAATTTCTCAGCTTGAACAGCATCATTCTGGAAATTAACAAAATGTTGCCGCACCTGTTGCGTGAAGATATCCAGATTGTGTTTGTTCCCGGCGAACATCTGGGACGAGTCAAAGCGGACCGCGTACAGATTGAGCAGGTGGTAATGAACCTGGCGGCGAATGCGCGCGATGCTATGCCCGACGGCGGCAAGCTCACCATCGAAACTGCCAGCGTGCGAGTGGACGAGGCTTATGTGCAGCAACGGCACGCCATGGTACCGGTGGGTGACTATGTTTTATTGACCGTGAGTGATTCGGGACAGGGGATCGCGCCGGAATGTATGACTCACATCTTTGAACCCTTTTACACCACGAAGGAAGATGGCAAGGGAACTGGATTGGGGCTTGCCACCGTCTATGGCATTGTGAAGCAGAGTGGCGGCTTTGTCTGGGTGTACAGCGAACCCGGGCTAGGAGCCACCTTCAAAATCTATCTGCCCACGGTCGAGCAGCAGGCCGATGAGATCCCTATTCCCAAGCCCGTGGCAAAGAGCGCCGGCGGCCGCGAGACCATACTGCTGGTCGAAGATGAAGCCGCGTTACGCCAACCTGCGAGGGAATTCCTGGCTTCGAAAGGTTATACCGTGATCGAGGCCATGGACGGCGATGACGCACTACGGATTGCGAACAATCACACAGGCCGAATCGACTTAATGATCACTGACGTGATCATGCCGCACATGGGTGGGGCGCAGCTCGCAGAAACTTTGGCTGAAAAGCGGCCGCAAATGAAAGTCCTCTTTGTCTCGGGCTATGCCGAGAATACGATTCTGGGGCATGGTCCCGTCGACGTGATGACTCGTTTTCTGCAGAAGCCTTTCAGCCTGGAAGAATTGGCGCGCAAGATTCGTACGGTTCTTGATCCACGCGTATCCGCGGCTGTCGCCTCTGGTAAAGCCAGCTAGAATCGGCTCCCTAACGTATAATTCTCTGTTGAACTTTGCATGAACCAGCCTGTCGCGTTGCAGAATCCAAGCCACCAAACTGCTTTTTCCTTGCGGCACTCGAGCCACTCGAACTATTCCATTGGCTCAATCGCGATTATTGGGCTGCTGTGGGGAGCGATCTATCTCGCTGGAATGTTCGCTCCTGCGCTACTGGATGATGCGGACTCCGTACACGCTGAAGCGGCGCGTGAGATGGTCTTGCGGCATGATTGGGTCACATTGCACACTGATGGCATTCGCTATCTGGAAAAAGCGCCACTCATGTACTGGGGCGTCGCGGGCAGCTACTTATTATTTGGAGTGTCAGAATGGTCGACCCGGCTGCCTTTGATGCTCGGGGTGCTGGGCTTGCTCTTTGCAACCTATGCCCTGGGATCTCAATCGTATGGCGAGAAAGGCGGATTTTATTCCGCACTTGTTCTAGGCACCGCGTTGGGTCCGTATCTTTTTACCCGCTTTCTGATTCCTGACATCCTGGTAGGACTTTGGCTGACACTCGGTTTGTATTTTTTCCTGCGCTCACTGAAGGAAGAGACACCTTCACTCCTGGCCTGCTGGGGACTGGCTGTAACGTGTGCATTGAATGTACTCACCAAAGGGCTGATTGGGCTGGTTTTTCCCGTCGCAATAATCGGATCGTATCTAATGCTCACGGGAAATCTTCGGCACGTGCTACGCATGCGGCTTTTCTCCAGCACCCTCATCTTTTTTGCGGTTGCTGCTCCGTGGCATATTCTGGCGGCGTTGCGTAATCCGGATCAGGGAGCGGTACGAGGATTTCTCTGGTTCTATTTCGTCAATGAACATTTCTTGCGTTATCTGAACAAACGCGTGCCTCCCGGCTACGACACCGTCCCGCTCTTGCTTTTTTGGGGACTTCTGATCCTCTGGCTGTTTCCCTGGAGCGTGTTTCTTCCCCAAGCGATACGGGAGGTTCCGTGGCGGCGGCGTCAACTGCCGGTTCTCACCGCGGGTCAAAGGGCAAATCTTCTTTTCATGCTCTGGGCGTTGGTGGTCGTGGTCTTTTTCAGCTTTTCTACGCGCCAGGAGTATTACACCATCCCGGCACTCCCAGGTCTGGCGCTGCTGGTGGGGGGCTGGATGGCAAAGGAATCCTCCACCACGGCTGACCCGGAGGATCGCCGCAGGGGCAGGATTTCTTCCGCGATTCTGTTTGCGATTGCCGTTCTGGGTTGCATCGCGGGCCTGGCTTTACTGGTTTCTTCTCACGCGCCGGCACCGGGAACCGACTTGGCCGAGCTGCTGAAAAAGAACCCGCAGGACTACGACTTCTCCCTCGGCCATTTGTTGGATCTCACGCCTCAGGCGCTGGGTGCTTTTCGCGTCCCTCTGGCCGGTGCCGTGGTTTCGTTGTTCGTGGGAACAGGCGCCAACTGGTTCTTCCGGAAGCGCGGAAGCCCGTGGAGGGGCAACGTGGCACTGGCCGTGATGATGATCGCATTGTTGGCCTGCGTGCAGTCGGCATTTGTGACTTTTTCCCCGATTCTGTCTTCGAAGCAGCTCGCGGTTGCGGTCCAGCATCATTATCGGCTTGGGGACATCATCGTGGTGGATGCCGAGTACTCCGAGGCATCGACTCTGAATTTCTATACCGGCGTTCCCATCCATGTTTTGCGGGAGCCCAGCGGAAATCTCTGGTATGGGGCGAAATTCCCGGATGCTCCCCACGTGTTCGAAACCGAATCTTCCCTGGCCGCGCTGTGGACTGCTTCCGGCACCGTGTTCCTGTGGACCGAACAGGAAGACCCCAAGCAATTGCACGGTGCGCCCCGGCACGTGCTGGCCCACAGCGGAGGAAAGTTCATCCTTACAAACCACGATCTGAAGCCCTGACTCGCTGTCTCCAGCTGAGTAGAATGCGGGCTCGCCGGGACAAGTATAATTTCTCCTTCTTATGACCAATGTTCTGCCCGGCCTTGCCGCGGCTGTGTGGGTATGGCAGGTGCTGCTGGGAGTCGCGCTGCTGGGCACTGCCAGCTCCCCCACTTTTCTGTTCTTGCTTCTCGCTGCCGCATTGCGCTATCGGCGTGAGGCACGCATGTCCCAAGCGGCCGCTGTTTCTACTCCCGAGTCTTCACTACCGCCGGTGACGATACTCAAGCCGGTCCACGGGATGGAGCCTCGCCTGGAAGAAAATCTGGAAAGCTTTTTCCTGCAGGATTATCCGGAATTCGAGATTGTCATCGGCGCGCGTGATGCCGACGACTTGGGACTAAAAGTGGCGGAACAGGTCCGGCGGCGACATCCCCAGGTAAAGTCTCGCATTGTTCTGTCCGGCCCACCCACATGGCCGAATGCCAAGGTGTTCTCGCTCGACAAGATGCTGGC
>DATHJP010000449.1:0-6759 GCA_035489695.1 Terriglobales bacterium | reverse complement strand
AACGCCGCCAGCGTTATCAGAAGCATTAATCCCTTTACGCTGGAGAGAACGACGCCCTCGTTTTGCGCCACCTGGCGAATCTGCTCGGCGTGAGAGTTAGGAATTGCTTCCTGGAGCTGATACGCGATCGACTGCGCGTAGGGAGAGCAATACCAGCGATCGTACATTGCCCCGCTCATGGTTTTTGGATCGCGGCGGGCAAATGCGTCTTCAGGCTTGGTGAGGGCGCTAACGTAGATGCGGCGGACTGCGCGCGGCCTTCCCAGAACCCGCTGCGCTATCGCCAGAGGGGCGACGATCTGGTCATCTTCCGCACCGCCGGTGGAAAGTATTCCAGCAACACGGTGAGAACGTCCGGCGATATCGATCTGATCCCCCGGCTGACGATTGAGCCGTGAGGCCAGCCGCTCGCCCAGCAAAACATCTTCGGAAGCATCGTCCGGCCACGCGCCTTGCACCTTCCACCAGGGGTGCGTGCTGCGTACACCAGTCACGAAATTCGTCTTGCCAAAGCTGAGTTGCTTGGAAAAATATGTTCCGAGCAGCGTTACCTGCCCGCCAGCGCCGGCGTTAACAGTCACCGGCAGCATGGGAGCGAAGCCGACAATGTTATTGCGCCAGAACATTCCCTTGATCTTCGGGAGGTCCGCTTCATCGAGATAAGCGCCGCCGCTGGCGGGCTTGAGATTCATCCCTCCGATTTCCACGTCCAGCGTGTCTTCCTGCGGGGTCACTACAAGGTTCGCGCCATAGCGGCGGAGTTCGCGATTGATCTTGTCACCGATATCGGTTGCCACTCCGATCATGGCTGTGGCTACACCTACACCAAGCGTGATGGCAACTCCGGCTAAGACCTTTCGCCGAGTCTGCCGCCGGAACGATTCATACACCAGGCGCACAAACATGGACTATTTTTGGAACACGCGGGCTCCGGCCGCGATGTCCGCCTCCTGGATGATGACGCTGTCGGAAGCGATGGTGGCGTTCAGAGGAATGGGATTGCATCCGCCTGCCGTACCTACCGACTGCGGATTGATGGGTGCCGCACAATTCTTGCAAACCACACCATTGGGCCCCTTGTAGAAGCCAACTCCTCCGCAGATCTGGCAGGCGTCAAATACCGTGGCAATTTTGCCGTCTGGTTTTTGATAGAGCCAGAAACGAATGTCCACGCCATTCTCCCGGGCAGAGAAGCGACGCAGGTCGCCTCCGGAAACTTGTGCCAGCGGAATAATTACTTGTCCATTTACAAACGTGACCTCAGTCGCAGGCGAGGGCGCACTCAGACTTTTAGCATAGATAAATTCAGCCGTGACCAGCATGATGAAAAGGAACGAACTGGCGTACACCGAAGCCATCCACAGACGCTCTCGACGGATGCTCCAGGCGGCTTTGCGTCGCTCCGCGGCCGATGCCGACACCGAAGCCGGTTCGCGCCGTTTCACTTCAAACAGCACCATCAGCGCAGCCAACGCAAAAATAGTGACGAAAAAGAACCAGTCGTTAGCCACGATGGGACCAACAATCGCCATCTCCCGCTTGGAGGAGGGAAGCACTCCATTCTCGGAGAGTTCGTGCAGTCCGGTGATAATCAGTTGCCCCGCCACGAAGAACAGGATGACAGTAGTAACCCGGAAGAACTTCTGCAGATTGATAGGCAGACTGCCTTTGACGAACATCACACCAAATAAAATGGCAACCATCACACCTAACAATGTTCCTGAGAAGCTCATCAGTTCGGTCGTATTCAGCGAAACTGCCCCAAGGTATAAAACCGTTTCTACACCTTCACGGAGGACCATCAGAAAAACGAAAACAAATAATCCGAACCCCGCATTTTCGCCCGCAAGCAAGCCCACTTTCCCTTCTATGTGTCCTTTCAACTTGCGGCCCGTCTTCATCATGAAAATGATCATGGTGACGACGAAGAAAGCGGCAGCCAGCATGATCCATCCTTCGAAAATATCCTGGTTCCACTGCAGCCGGGAAAGGACGATCGCGACGCCAATGCTCGCCACAAATGCCGCCGCGAGCGCGAAATAGACGAATTTGCGCAACTGTGGACGGCCAATTTTGCCCAGATAAGCGAGCGTGATGCCGACAATCAGGGCCGCTTCGACACCCTCGCGCAAGGTACCAATAAAGGCCTGCAACATCTAAAAATTGCCCTCAATGATTTTGAAAATGAATTTCAATTTCAACTACATAGGATAGTCTTCCAGGCAGGGAACGTCAACGTTCTGGCCTTGATGTGGCCGCATCGATCACAGTTGTTTTAGGAACCGCTTGGCATTTTCCAGGGCAGGAAACAATCTTTCTTCCGCCTGAAACGCCGCCGAGTGTACGCAACGCCGGTTGCCTCGTAGCTTGACGGGATGTTTCAAGTGCAGCATCTCGTGATACACGATGTATTCGATCGCGCAACGTGGCACTGCAGGATGGTCGAAGACGCGACTTACGACAATCGCATTGTGAGCCGGGTCGTAATGCCCGAGACTGTTGCGGGCATGATCGCGGCTCCAGGTCATCTGCGGCCGCGCCAGGAGTCCATAAAAGAAACGTGCGTTCAGTTCGTCAAACACTTTCTCCAGATCGTAGGTGTGCCCGCGGGGAGACTGAATGCGCTTGCGGCCGCGAATTTGTCGTACCAGGTGAGCCTTCTGGGAAATATCGTGACTGGAAACGTATCGTCGATAGCGGCTGGCGTGCTCACGCTCAATGGGACGGCGGTACATCTTGGCCAGTAGAATATGTGCAATTGCGCCTAGGACAGATTGGGGCGCGCCTTCCAGTAAATCGGACAGACGGACGAGCAATTTTCCTTCCCGCAGACGGATCGTATTGTTTAGGTTTGCAAAAGCGAAGAATTCAACGACAAACTCGGGGATAGGCGCTCTGGGGCGCAGTTCGCGATAGGTTCCTTCAAAAACCTGGAGAAGACCATCCCTCACGTTGCCGCTAGATTAGCATGAATCGTACGCTAGAAAACTGCAGGCTCACTGTGGTTCAGTTTTGGATTTCTTCTTGTGCTTGGCTGCTTCTTCCTGTTCGCTGAGCAATTGGCGATGGTCCTGGGCACTGTTGTCGAGCGTATCGATCGTATTCGTCAGCAGGAATTCGTATTGGGTCAGCTCGTCCTTGCTTGCTGAACCGGAATTTTTCAGTGCCCGCAACTTAGCTGCGAATTCAGTATCAGCTTCGATAATCGGCTTCAATGCCTTGCGCAGATCCTCTTTTCGGTCTGCGTAAGTATCGATATTGTCGTTCAGCTCGTCATAAAGATCGAGAAAATCCTGCAGCCGATCGTGGGTCTCCTGGCCTCGATCCGTGACCTTCGGGTCGGAACGTACCTGTTCCACAGAAGCCAGACGGGCACGAGCAAATTTAACGTACAACTTCAGCCGCTGCTCCGGTTCCTGAGCCGTGTCACGCAATTGATCAATTTCAGCTGGTGTTAGAGGATCGTGACGAGGTACAGCGGAAGCTATGGGGAGCAGAAGCAGAACGCAGCCGATTATCCCAGGGACCAGTTTCATTTGTTTTCCTTCTTGCCAAACATTTGAGATAAGAGTTGCGTCCGCACTTGCTCCAGATGATTTACAGCTTCCTCAACGGATGCCTGGTCTTCAAAGGCTAACGTGCGGTTTATGTCACGCAATCGAGCCACCATTTTGCGTACAGCAATTTCTGTGTCCTTGAGCTTTTTGCCAGACTGGGTGGCTGCGTCACTGGCCTTATCGGAATACTCGACTACATCGCGCACCGCGGCGCGGGCTTCTTCAGGCTTACCCGCGGCGTACAATTGGTCAGCCGCCTTAACTTGCCGCCGGGCGATCTCCGTGTATAAACGCGGCCGATCGTCCAGTTTCGATGATTCGGCTCGAGTGATGAGCTCCGCCAGAGTTTCTTCCTTGTGAGTGAAAGCAACCAGCGAACTGGCAAAGAATACTGCGAGAATGATGATTCGTATTCGCATGCTTTCACTTTTTCGGTTCAATTGCGATTAAGCGATGACGGGCCTGCCACTCCTGATCCGGAAACTTACCCTCCGCAACCTCTAGAAATTTATGATAATTCTCCGCTGCGCGCTTGTAATCGCGCAAGTGATCGTAAGTCGTAGCCCTCAAGAAATAGCTACCGGGATTTTCCGGGACAAATTTGGCTCGCCCCTCAAGGGCCTTGATGGCCAGCTCATAATTCTGATTCTCATTGGCGGCAAGGGCGAGGTTGTCGTAGGCGTCGGCAAAGTCGGGCTTCAGTTGCACTGCCTTCAGCAGCTCCTGCTGGGCCTCGGGAAATTTGTGCTGCTTCATCAGGGCTTGGCCCAAACGCGCGTGCAACTCCGCATCTTTCGGCTTCGCATTCACCAGTGAACGATACTGCTTCTCGGCCTCATCGAATTTGTCGGCACTGACATAGACTTCCGCCAAATCGCGCTGCACGTCGGCATCATCGGGGGCGAGTTTCAAGGCTGTTTCAAGCTCGGCGATAGCATCTTCGTTGTGGCCAGCCGTCGCTAGAATGCGTCCAAGCTGCCTGTGGGCGCCGGCGTCATTGGGACGCACCGCAACCAGTTTGTGCAGAACATCGTCGGCCTCGCCATAACGCTGTGTCCGCATGTAGATGTTTGCCAGACCCGCAAGCGCATCTGCTGATGATGGATCGAGCGCCAAAACCTGTTTGTATTCCTGCTCAGCGTCGACAACGCGATCTTGTTTTTCCAACAACAGGCCTGCAGAAAGGTGAGGCTCAGGATCTTTAGGTTGCAACGCACTAGCCTGGTGGTAGGCTTCAATTGCTTCGTCCGGCTTGGCCTTCTCCAGCACTTTCGCCAGCGACAGCCAGGCCCGTGCCTGCCCTTCTTCCATGTGGGCGCTGGGTTTCAACTTTGTCGCTGTGCGAAGAAATTGTTCAGCATCAGGCTGCCCGGTCTTGGCCAGCATCAGCCCGAGATTGAGATTGGATTCGAAGACCTCGGGCTTTGCCGATACTGATTTTCGGTAAGCTGCGATGGAATCGTCGGTCTTGCCCAAGGCGCTGTTGACAAAACCCAGATCGAACCAGGCGAGGTAGTTGGTAGGATCTTTGGCGGTAACTCTCTTCAGAAGCGGCTCAGCGCTGGCATAATCTTTTTTCTCTATAGCAGTTTCAGCCTGCGTGAGCAGCGTTGAGGAATCCTCCTCCACCACCTTGGGACGACGTACCGTCTTCTTTGTGGACTGCGCAGAAAGATCGCCGCTGAGCACGGCGAACGCGAGCACGGCGATAATGGAGAGGCCTCTATTTACGCCCATTGGAACGCGATCCGTTTCCATTCAAGACTCGCGCCAGAAACTTGCCGGTGTACGAATTCGGTAGTTTCGCGATAGCTTCCGGCGGACCTGCCCCCACCACATAGCCGCCGCGATCGCCGCCTTCCGGGCCAAGATCGATTACCCAATCCGCTGTCTTGATAACTTCCAGATTATGCTCGATTACCAGGATCGAGCCCCCTGCATCAATTAGACGCCGGAAGGCAGACAGTAGTTTGCTGACATCGTCGAAATGAAGCCCGGTCGTGGGTTCGTCAAAAATATAGAGGATGCGATTACGCCTGCGGCTCTCGGTCGGATCCGCAAGCCGCCGAAGCTCGCGTGATGCGGGTTGCAGATGCGCCGCCAATTTCATGCGCTGGGCCTCACCACCGGAAAGAGTAGTGGCGGATTGGCCCAGGCGCAAATAGCCCAAACCAACTTCCTCCAGCACCCGTAACTTCTCAGCCACTTTCGGTGCATTGGCGAAAAACTGCAGCGCTTCCTTTACCGTGAGGTTCAATACTTCGTGAATATTTTTCCCGCGATAACGAACTTCCAGAACCTGTGGCTTAAAGCGTGTGCCTTTGCACTCCTCGCAGATCAGTTCGACGTCGGCCAGAAACTGCATTTCGACGGTAACCGTCCCATCGCCCTGGCAAGTTTCGCAACGGCCGCCGGGAATATTGAATGAGAAATGTCCCGCGGCGAATCCGCGTTTCTGGGCCTCGGGAAGGGAAGCAAACAGATCGCGAATTCCGTCGAATGCCTTGATGTAAGTTACCGGATTCGAGCGCGGTGTGCGGCCAATGGGCGACTGATCGACTAGGACTACTTCGTCGATGAATTCTGCGCCCTCCAGGCGTTCCCAACTAGCCGCAGCCGGGGGAACCCCATTGGTTTGCCTTTTCGCCGCTGACAGCGCCTGATAGAGCACGTCGTGCAGCAATGTCGATTTGCCGGATCCCGAAACCCCCGTAATAGCCACAATCATCCCTAGCGGGATCGCGAGGTCAAGTTCCTTCAAATTATGTGCTCGCGCACCGTAAATCTTGACTTGCTGCGGACCGGGCTTACGGCGCGCTGTCGGCAGCTGTATGCGGAGGTCGTGAGATAGATAACGACCGGTGAGTGAACCGGGCATCTTTTGAATCTCAGCGTAGGTTCCGGCGCCAATAACCTTGCCGCCATTTTCTCCGGCGCCCGGTCCCAAATCCAGAATACGGTCGGCGGCCCTCATGACGTCCGGGTCATGCTCGACCACCAGGATCGTGTTTCCCAGATCGCGCAGGTCATGCAGGATCTTAATCAGGCGGTGAGTGTCGCGGCTATGAAGTCCAATGGAAGGCTCATCCAGGACATACAGTGTTCCTACCAGGCGGGAACCTAATGACGTAGCCAGCTGGATGCGCTGTGCCTCGCCACCGGATAACGTCGAGGACAAGCGATGCAGCGTGAGATATTCCAG
>DATHJP010000448.1:0-3964 GCA_035489695.1 Terriglobales bacterium | reverse complement strand
GAGACTTAATCCAGCGAAACCCAGCACCCGATAAAATTCCGTAAAATATTATATGTCATAGAAAACCTCTCGACATCTTGATGTGCGCTTGATCAGAATGAATCCTCGCCACGCGTAAAAAGCCGGCTTATGAAACGAGATCACTACGCAGCTCGGCAACGACATCATCAAGAAAGACTGAGAAATTTCGGGTGAACCCTTTCGCAAAGGTCCTTCTCTGCACGACCCCTTTGTGGGCGGCCATCGTTGTGCTACCGTCCGCGATTTTCGCCTCGGTGGACCCCACCACAGTGTACGCGCGGGCATTTGCTCTTCTGGCGGCAGAACCCTATGTAGAAAAAGGATTTCACGTGCGCGAGGATTACTGGGCAGGCGACCTCGCTTCGGGTGAAAGGAAAGCGGTGCGGCAACAATTGTTTAAAGGGACTGAATATTGGTTCTGGCTGGGAACAGAAGTCGATGGAGCAAAAGAGTCCGTTCATATTTATAATTCGCACGGAGAACTCGCGGAACAACCAGACAGTTGGGCGAAAGGCCACTTTGCGGCTGCGCACATCTTTCCGAAAACCACAGGCAGTTACTTTATCATCGTTAGCGTGGAGGAATCGCCAGCAGCCCGCACGCATTGGGCGCTGGCGTATGGTTTCCGATAAAGTTGACTTCCTAGCCGGTAACTGTATGGGCGCGATGCCCGATACTACGAATTGATCATGCTTGGAACTCTGACCCTACAGTTTGAGAGATACCGCACTTTCAGCCGCTCTTAGTCTAAGTAACCGAGATGGTGTTCAGTGACCTAACTAGAATTAGACTGCAATCTGCAATCTATTTCTGACTCCATAGAGGGCAGTTGGACGGAAAACGCTGGGACATAGCAACGTCTTTTTCCGGCAAGAATCGTGCCCAATAAGATCTCAGTTGCTATATGTCATAGAAAAACACCAGCTTCAAGCGCAACTACGTCCATGAAATGAAGTTGAATGAGCATGGAGAGCGGCCAGTGCGGTGCCTGTGGAAGTCGGCACCTGGGCGATTTGTTTCCGAGTGGGAACAAGCGGGAGGATGGCACGACGCCCCATGATAATTTTGTGTGTCTGCTATGCCAGCGTGAAGCCTGTATTCGGTGCGAAGTGAACTGGTGGCTGGAGCGCGACCGAAAAGTTGCTGCGGCTGGTGCGCCCTCACCAGAATTGTTCGCCGCAGAGATTTACGGGGCAGTTTGAAAACGCTGGCGCGCCAAATCGAAGGCCAATTGCAAGCTGACGGATGGAATCATTGCGCGGTTTACGAGCATGAGTTGATACGCGTCTGGCCGCTAGACGAGCCTGAGCGCGAAGCAAAGATCGCCAAATTTGCAAAGGAATATGGATTCCGCCTCCGGTTCTACCGGATGGGAATGTGCGCGATCTTCGACAAGTGGCCGCCAAGGCAAAGTTTGTAATGCTTTTCCTGCGAAATTAGGGGCACTACTTCCCGACTCGCAAAATTTCCGAAAATATTATATGTCACATGAAATCGCCATGGAAATTTCGAAGGTAAGGCACGTCCAAACGCGACTTTAACTTCGAAGGAACAAATTGAGAGAGTTGTCTCGGGCGTGTGAGACCCGAGCGCTTGGGAAGCCTCTCGGGTAATCCTACTCATGAGAACTGCCAGGCTCAGGCGAAGACGATCGATTTATTCTGACCTCGTGAACCGAGCGTGGCTGACCCTGGAGACTTCGGCGGAGTTACTCGAAGAGCGGCGTGCTCAAATAAAAAAGCTCGAAAGGCACCTCCAACTCTATTACAAGCGGGAGTTTTCGCGACGGCGTTCCGGGGCAGAACCCGTGGCACAAAAATTTCCGTAAAAAACTATAGATCGCATGAAAAGAAAGATACTCGATTTGCTCGTTCTCGGCATCGCTTTAGTTCCCTTCGCTTCTAGCGCGATGACCACCGGTCCCCATATTAATTACGTATCCCAAACAGGTAGCACCGTGACGGCGGACTACTTCGGCCTTCCTGCGAACTCACAGCTCATATTCGTCAACAGCTCGACGGGCGCCACGACTACCAGCGTGGCAGCGGTCAGCGGCACGAGCACCATCACCGTTTCGACCATAACGGTCCCCTCGGGCAGCTACTACCTGCGCGCCACCACGCCGACCAGCGGTTACATCGCGCAAACAATCATGTTCGATGTGCCTACCCTCGTGCGGCGCGTCAGCCAGAGTAACTTGGCGCAGGGCAAGGTTGTTGGCGGCGGAGGCGACGGCATCTTCATAAAGGGCACTTACGCCTACGTCGCTGAAGGGAGCGGCACTACCAACGCCTTCCAGATATTCGATATATCCGACCCTAGAGCTCCTGTCCTGATCAGCCAGAGCAACCTGGCGAACGGCGGCAACGGGGTCTCGACCGACGACATATGGGTTAAACACGGCTTCGCTTTTATCGTCGAGGGAGGCGGCACGGTTAATGCGCTCCAAGTATTCAACGTCACTAACCCGGCCGCGCCAGTGCTCGTCGGCCAAGCCAACCTGGCCAATAACGCCGGTGACCGCCTATTCGTCCGTGGCAAGTACGCCTACGTCGTCGAGGGCGGCAGTTACACCAATAGCTTCGAGATATTCAACATATCGAACCCGGCAGTTCCGGTACGCGTAAGTCAGAGCAATCTCACGGCGTTCGACCAGGCGTCTATCTACGTCCAGGGCAACTACGCCTACATCGCTATCGGCGGATCTGGAAGCAAAGGCTTCGACATCTTCGATGTGTCGAACCCGGCGGCGCCGGTCCTTAAGAGCGCGACCGACCTGAATTATGGGGTCCCGGACGATGGCATATTCGTCTCAGGCAACTACGCCTACATCGCTGAGGGCGCGGGAACGACCAACGCGTTCCAGATCTTCGACGTATCCAACCCGTCGGCCCCGGTTTTGGCAGGCCAGGCCGACCTTGCCAACGCGGGCACCATTGACACGGGCGGCGGCGACGCTATCTGGGTCAGGGACGGCTTCGCTTACATAGTGGAGGGCGCGGGAACGACCAACGCGTTCGAGATATTCGACGTCTCGAACCCGGCCACTCCTTCGCGCGTAAGCCAGAGCCCGCTTGCCAACAGCGGCCAGCCGGACGACATCTTCGTCTCGGGCCACTACGCTTACATCGTTGAAGGCGGCGGCACCACGAACGCTTTCGAGATATTCGACATCTCAAGGATCCCTGCCGCCCGATAATCTCTAATCTAAAGTCTGCTAAAACGAAGACGAGAAAAAAACTATATGTCATATAAAATCCAACGGTGTTGGTGCCGATTGGGCCTCAGATTGCAGAAACAAGTCGTTGAAATGACCGCCAATTACATGCGGCGGAAAGATTGCGTGTAACAGGCCTGCACGCCGAAGCAAAACCCATCTTCACTCTCGTAGCCTATCGGCGCATTGTGAAGCTCCCGGATCACCAGACCGAGCGCACCGGCGGTAATTCCTATGAAGATCGAGCGCACAATCGCGATCCTTACGGAAGGGAACTAGAATTACCAGAACTAATTGGGCCAATCGGCACCAACACCAATCCAGCGGTAGTGTCTCTCAGTCTGAATTTTTCCGGCTGTACGCCGTCAGGGTCCCAGATACCAAGGGGTTTTAGGCGGTATTGGCGTGAACGTTTGTGGCATCGTCCGCTTCACCGTGATTGCCATCAACGCTAAACCTACGCGCCACCCACACCGGCGTCGGTCTTTATCTTCAGGCCGGAAGGCCGTTCGCTCGCGCTACGCTCCCAGCCTGCAGTCTCCGACGACGCTTTTCGTACTGATCTAGCGCGCGCTCAATTTCACGCCACTCACGCACATCACGCTGACAACGCTCACACACAAAATTCTCATAGTGCATCGTCCCGTCCTCCCGCTTGTTCTCACTCGGAAACAAATCGCCCCGGCGCCAACTTCCACAGACCCCGCATTTCCCGACCTCCATTAC
>DATHJP010000447.1:0-2703 GCA_035489695.1 Terriglobales bacterium | reverse complement strand
GCTTTGATTCCGAACACAGGCGTGACTCCAGCGAATGTTTTCTACACAGTGGTATTTCATCTCGACGATGGCACTGTGCAGTGTCTGAATTCTTCCATTTGGGCAAAGGCTCAGTAATCACCCGACCTCTTCGCTCCAATTCTCCAGCGTCTTTTTCACCAAAGCCATGAACTGATCGGCGACAGCGCCGTCGATGAGACGGTGGTCGTAGCCGAGCGTCAGGTGTACCAGGGAGCGGATCGCGATGGAATCATTGCCGTCGCTGTCAGTGACGACAACCGGAGCCTTCGTGATCCCGCCTACGCCCATAATGGCGGAATTGGGCTGATTGATGATTGGCAGCCCGAAGACTGCGCCGAATTGTCCAGGATTGGTGATGGTAAACGTGGATCCTTCCACTTCTTCGGGCTTGAGTTTCTTGGAGCGGGCGCGTTCTCCGAGATCGGTGATCCCACGTTGCAGGCCGAGAAAGTTGAGCTCGTCAGCGTTCTTCAGCACGGGCACGATCAGTCCCCAGTCAAGTGCGACGGCGATTCCCATATTCACATGACGATGGTAGCGGATATTTTCCGCTTCCATAGAAGCGTTGACGATGGGGAACTGTTGCAGCGCAATGATGGCGGCGCGCACGAAGAACGGCATAAACGTGAGACGCGCGCCGTGGCGTTGCTCGAAAGCTGATTTTGTCTTATTGCGCAAATTGACGATACGGCTCAGATCCACTTCGAACATGCAGTGCACGTGAGCGCTGGTGCGTCGTGACTCGATCATGCGTTGGGCAATGATCTTGCGCATCTGGGTGAGAGGAACCAACTCTCCCGGAAAGGCCGCCGGAGCAGGGGAAGTCCTGGGAGCAGGAGTCGCGACAGCGGGCGCGGTGGCACCGGCGGAACGAGCGGGAGTCGAGGATGCCTGGCTGTTCTCCAGAAAAGCCATGATGTCCTGCTTGGTGATGCGTCCACCCAAACCGCTTCCAGCTACCTGGGAGAGATCGACATTGTGCTCGCGGGCAATTTTGCGGACCAGTGGCGAAGAGCGGGCGTGATCTTCTTCCTGCGGAAACTGAATTACTTCCTTCTGGGCGGCTGCGGACGGCTGAGGCGTGGCGGTACCTGCTTCTTTCCTGTCGGGGGATGCGGGGGCGGGCTGAGATGCGGGAGCCGTCTTCGCAGGAGCGGGTGTCGCCACGGCAGCTTCGCCGTCAGCTGCAATAGTTCCGACGACAGTATTTACCTGAACTGTGTTGCCCTCCGCGACCTTAATATCCTGCAAGACGCCCGAAGCGGGGGCGGGAATTTCGGCGTCCACCTTGTCAGTAGAGATTTCGAATAAGGGTTCGTCACGCTGCACCTTGTCACCTGGCTTTTTTAGCCACTTGGTGATGGTGCCCTCAAAGATCGACTCCCCCATCTGGGGCATGACGATATCGGTCGGCATGATTTCCTTTCGCGCTGGCCCGGTGAGGAAGTTAGGGCAGGGCGCAAACCTACATTATATATAACGGACGCCCATGTCCCGTCTGAGTCTAGTCGTGGTGATGCCCCGTGCCTCCAGAAGCCGGAGCAGGAGCCGCAACTCCAAAAGATTTCTTCCAATAATCCTGCACAGCCGGAGGGAGTTTCTGAATGCGAGAAAGAAAAGCTGTGACCTTCCACATTTGTTCTTCGCTGAGAGCTTTGTTCCATGCTGGCATACCGGTGTAGCGAACTCCGGTGCGGATGGCGTAATAGGTGTGCCACTCGGGGTCGTCGAGGGGATCAAGAATGAGCTGCGGAGGCGCGGGGTAGAACGATTTCTCCAGTGGACTGGGCTTGTTGTCGAGAGTGCCGTGACAGACCGCGCAGTTCATGGCGTAAACTTTCATACCCTCGATCAAATTTTCATCCAAGGGCGGGACAGGATTGTTAACCCGTGGGGCATGACGCTCCATTGATGCATCCAGGGCGGTCATGGCAATACGGCGCTCGAATGCAGGTGGAGTCGCGTCAGCGTTGGTGGGAATAAATCCGAGTACAGCCAGGGCATACCCAGCTAGAACCAGGACGAGTAGGGTGAAAATCACTCCGAGAACGAAATTGCGCATTTCCCCTCCTATGCGAAGGCTTTCACTATACGTATCAATATGCTTTTAGTCGACGCGCCTCTCGAACTACATCACTCACCTTGGGTAGGAAATATTCCTCTTGCGGCGGAGAGAACGGAACCGGCGAGTCCTGTGCGGTGATGCGGACAATGGGACCGTCCAGATCATCGAAGGCCTCCTCATTAATGATGGCTGCGATCTCACCAGCGAGGCCACCAGTGCGCACGTCCTCGTGCAGCAGAATAACTTTGTTGGTTTTAGAAACCGTGTTAGCGATTGCTGCGCGGTCGAGCGGTGAAACGGTGCGCAAGTCCACGATTTCGGCGTCAATCCCCTCCTTTGCAAGTATCTCGGCGGCTTCCATCGCAACGTATACCATGGCAGCATAAGTAATGATGCTCAAGTCGCGACCCTCGCGAACGATGCGCGCCTTGCCCAGGGGCACAATGTAATCTTCTGAGGGCACTTCGTCTTTGATTCGACGGTACAAATACTTGTGTTCAAAAACAATTACGGGGTTGTTGTCTCGGATCGAGGCCTTGATGAGTCCCTTGGCGTCATAGGCAGTCGCAGGACAGACGACTTTCAGACCGGGCGTATGCACGAAGTACATTTCAGGA
>DATHJP010000446.1:0-5037 GCA_035489695.1 Terriglobales bacterium | reverse complement strand
CGAATGCCAGTACTTGTGGTCGCGCAGGAAGAAACTTTCCCGGTGAGTGTGCAACGCGGTATTCAAGAACAGCCGTATCAGCTTGAAGTGCCCCATTTTTTTGAATCGGCGGTTGGTAGTTTGGACGGAGCCGCGCACAATTCCAAACCTGCCTCGCTTTACCTTCTGGCTTAACAGGTAATCTTCCGCATACAGTGCCTGCTCGTGAAATCCTCCAAGTTCATTGAACCGAGTCCTGTCGAAAAGCATGTACATGCCGGTGCTAAACGGCTGGTAAAGACGCGAGAACTGTTGCATGAAGTTATTTCCGTGATAGAGCGCCTGATCCCATGTCGTGCCGCTTGGACAAACTATGTTGGTCGTAACGCAGTGAAGCTTCCTTCGCGAGGCTAATTCCACAGTTCTACGGATTAAGGTCTCGTCCGACAGTTCTATATCGGCATCGATGAACAGCACGTAAGGGGTGCAAGCGCGGCGTGCGCCGGCATTCCTGCCGACTGACGGCAGTCCGCCTGGAATCACTTCAATGTCGAGCCAACGTCGATAGCCCACCGCAATCACTGGCGTGCCGTCCGTGGAATTGGCGTCAGCCAGGTATATTTTCGTACTCGAGATCGCCGGATAGTCCTGCAGACTGAGAGAGCTCAGCAAATTCGGAATTAGTTTCGCTTCGTTCTTCCCTGGAATAATGATCGTCAATTCGCTCTTCATAGTCATGGATGGTTACTCCTGTGGGATCAATTGTGATGTAAGTGGCGTTCTGTTGAGTCCAGCTACCGCAATTGAAGTACTCGACTCCGTCGCTTTCCGCTTGCATCGCTTCGTGGGTATGGCCGCAGAAAACACGCTGGGCCTGTAGTGCCCTGCCGTGAGCCAAAGCTCCGGTTGCAACTTTGTTAGACAGACGCAACCACCGTGTGTCGAAGCGCTCCAGGAAATTCACAATGCGTTTTCGTCCGAACGAAATCTTCTGGAGTTTGCTATGGAATGCCGTAAAGATGTTGCTCAGCAGACGATTGCTGACCAGGAAGCGATCAAACTGGTGGCCGTGAATCGCCAGGTGATGGAAGCCGTCAAAATCCCATTGGTATTGCTGGTAGACATCGATACCGACCAGGTGGGACATCACATCGGAAAGACCATGATCGTGATTCCCTTCAACCCAGACCACCGTGATGCCGCGCTTCGGATTCGACAGCTTGCGAATATAGCCGAGAAACTGCCAGTGTTCTTTCTTAAGGCGGCGAAAATTCAGATCGCAAAAAATGTCGCCCAGCAGGATCAAGCGGCTAAACGAAACCGCTTTCAGCATCTGCAAAGCAGCTTTGGCACGGCTTACTTCCGAACCCAGATGCAGGTCCGAAAGGATCACCGTGTCGTAACACGGCGTGTTCATACCTTCTATTTGACAGGATGGTTGTTACGGGATGATGAATTTCAGGGACAGCATTCTCTTTGGTAACCATGGTAAGTAACAGGGGTATTCACTGGGCATTGATTTCATTCGGGATAGCGAAGGGTGAAAGCCCCGGTCCTCACCCCGAGGATGGTTAAACTTACCTCGTTTTGAAGATGGTCGATCCTTTGCAGCCTTAGCTTTTTTCAAAGGTGTGCAATTTTGAACAGTTCCAGTTCAGGTGAGTTATAAAATCCTGGATTAATAGGTGGCCTTGAATCCGGTAAGTGCCAGCGATTGGTTTCGTACTTGAGTCGTGTTCGTTTTTAAGGCCTCCTATCACCGGCCTGCCCATGACAGGAACATTCAGAATCGCTCTGGCTTGCGCGGCAATGATCGCCGTCACCTGTGTGTGTATCAGCCCGGAATTGGACGAGGCCGATGAACTGCTGCAGCTGCGGCATCTCGTCGTTTCGACAAGAGGAAAGCGTGCCTCTGTCGAACAGCTTCCCGCTATTGCTGCTATTTCTATTCACCTTCGCACTAACTTCGTTCTTCTTCATTTCTCCAAATCACCGCTAGCTGATCTCACCTCTCCGCGCCGTTGTTAGGAAGACAACAGGCGCCCTTCCATTCGGGCAAGCCTCGAGCGAGAAACCCTTCGCTGAGTTTGTCGCTGAGGTTAGTTGAGGTCTCGGTGTAAGTGGTTGATCCTAATAAAAGTTGGTGATTGAGAACGGGGTCATCGGCAATTGACCCGCTGAGGATGGACATCCCGGGCGAGCTGCCAGAAACTGGCGCCGCAGAACGGGCGCTGGCAAAGCAGAAGTCCAAAATATCCCTTTGCCGGTGTCGGATCGAATTCAAATCAACCCCGAGGTGAGCGGTGAGCTTCGTTACCTTTTTAAGTTTCAGGAGGAGCGCATGAAACTCGTTGCATTGGTTTTAGTCCTAGCCGTTACGTCCAACAGCATGGCCCTTATGGCCGGACAAACTGCTGATACCACGAATCAGATTCCGGGTTCAAAGAATGCTGCCAAGGTTAAAGCCGAGGTGCAAAAGCGTGGCATTGGCAAGCAAGCGCGCGTAAAGGTGACACTGCGGAACGAGACCGAGGTAAAGGGTTATGTGAGTCAGATTGACGACGCTTCATTTCAAATTACAAATCCCAAGACTCAGGGCGTAACAACCGTTGCGTATGCGGATGTGAAAAAGGTGCGGGGGCCAGGTTTGTCCAAAGTGGCGAGTATCGCGATCGGAATCGTCGCGGTCGCAGGTGTGCTGATACTCATTGCCTTCTTATTGCCGAAAGGCGACTAGATAGGCAAACCAAAAGGAGGATTCTCATGTTCGAGGGGACACGAATTCTAGCCGTGTCGGTGATAGGTCTCTGCGCGGCAACCTTGCTCTATTCACACTCCAATGAAACGAAACAGAACTCTGCCGACCTGCTACGAACTTTCAAGACCATCTACGTTCAGTCGAAGACCCCACTTGCAAACCGCAGATGCTCGCCGGTGAACTACAGAAGAACGCAAGCTTCGATGCTTGGGGACTTTCTATTACGAGCAATCCTGGAGCTGACGTAGTCGTGGAAATTGATCACCAACCGGGATGGTTTTACTACACGTACGCGATGACCCATCAGTCCAGCAGCATCGTCCTTGCAGTAGGCAGGGTAAATGCATGGGATGGCAAGCAGGCCTCGGCCAAAATTGCCAGGGAAATTATCAAACGGATTGCAAGCGTCCGAAACCCGCCAACTCAGCATTAGGACGGTTGTAGTTGCTGGACCAAACATGTGGAACTGCGGAGGTGGTAACTATGAAAACGCTGATTCGTATTTCGTATTTTAGTCTGTTCTTGCTGGCCGCCATCCACCATACCCAAGCTCAACCGCAAGGGTTGCCACACCCGGAAGGGAAAAACGGCAGCAGCGATCCGCGGCAAATCCTGGTATCTGCCAAGACGATTGCGGTTGTCGCCAAACTGGGAGAGGTGGCGCAAACCGGCCGCTGGGTAATGGACCCGAATCCTGAACGGGCGCGGAATGCATTGCAGAAGGCGCTTCAGGCCTGGGGACGCTTCACCATCGTAGAGGACACGGCCAAACCTGACCTGGTGCTTCTTCTCGTCGAGGGTAACCGTTCAGGTTTCATCAAGAAAGGAGAACTGTTCGAAAAGCTGCTGGTTTTCCCCGGCGGATCGACAGGAACGCAGCAAACAGCGGTCCTCTGGCAGGACGAAGCCAAGGAAGGATTCAGTGGGAGGCCCGCGGGGAAACTAGTGGAGCGGCTCCGAAAGCAGATCGAAGAATATGAGAAATCGACGGCGGCAGTGGTAGTGCAACCGCAAGTCGCCTCGCGGCCGGAGGAGAGTTCGACAACTCCGCCGAGTACTGCGACCGTGGCGGTCGTGGAAGCGGGAGCATCATCTCCGGAGCAGAAGCCCGAAGCACCTGCGGAGCCGAAGGCTGCACAACCTGCAGTGTCTCTATCCAAGAGCGATCATCCGGCGCAGCCGACAAACTCTGGCAGCCGGTTAGAGAGCAGGATGCTGGAGCCAGTGCCCGAAAAATTCGTTCCCTCGGCGGAACTGCTGACGGCAAAGACAGCGACCGTAAGGGCTTTTGGGTCAGAGACTGTCGGAGGGATGAAGGGTGTTCTTGCCGGCATGCTGACTAAAACGCCCTCGAATAGGTTGGCTAGTGTTTCGAGAGCCAAGAAGGACGTTGAAGAAGTAATCAGAAAGTGGAACCTTTATGCGCTGGTGGAGAATCCGGAGCAGGCCGATCTCGTGATCGCGATTCGAGAATGGAACCACACCCGGGTTTTAGGGCGCGAGCATCTGGTATCAAGGATCGCGGTGTTCAAGGGTGGAACCGATTTCGAGCAGAATCTGCAAATGCTCTGGGCCGAAGAATACGAAACGGATTTTGGATACACCACGAAAACGGTGGCGAAGGACTTTCGTCGGGTTGTGGAGAAACTTGGCAAGGAAACGGAGAAGAAGTGACGGCGATATGGACCCCGAAAAATAATAGCGGAGCGTTGAGTGGAGGCACGCCGCGACTTATGAGGAACTCGCCGCCCGTCGTTTTTGCACGGCTCACTATTTTCGACTGGGCTACTCCACGGACCCATGGTTGAGTGAGCGCGACATGCGGCGCAGCACGATGCCGCCTAAGGTGCCGAGTGCAGCCGGCACCAACCCATAGAACACGTCGAAGCGATCCACCGAGTAAGGACCCCAGTTCTTGGTGACTAGCACGAAGGCGGGGAGACCGGCGGCTAGAAGGAACGTCCATCGCCATGCCCACTTGGGTTGCCAGTACGCCAGAATCAGCCCGAACGACCACAATAAAAGAATGTGGGGCCACCGTGTTGCGCTTTGGAGATCCACAAAGGCAGACAGTATTCCGCCTGCGATGCTCGCTGCCCATGCCAGTCGTTCGCTGAACATCCGGTTGAGAAATTCCTTTGCGGTCATCGTAATTCCTCCGGCCGCCCAGGAGAGACGCTCCCCAGGGTTGTTGATCTGACTCTGCTCGGCAACTAGCGCCTGGCCCCAATGACGCCGATCTCGTGGCAGCATAGCCAAGGTGCAGCGATTTAAGAATCGCACCACGACATCAGCCAGAA
>DATHJP010000445.1:0-4440 GCA_035489695.1 Terriglobales bacterium | reverse complement strand
TCCACATCTTTTTCTACCTTTTCAAGCTTTTGACCGGTGTGCTTGGCCAGCAACTGATTAGTAATCTCGCGCATACGCAGGATTTCTCGGGCATGAATATCAATATCCGTCGCCTGGCCCGAAAGTCCCCCCATCGAAGGTTGATGGATAAGAATCCGCGAGTTTGGCAAAGCCAGCCTCTTCTTCGGTTCCCCCGCCGCTAGTAACAGCGCTGCCATGCTGGCCGCCTGGCCGATACATATTGTAGTGACATCGTTCTTCACATACTGCATCGTATCGTAGATCGCCATACCGGCAGTAATCGACCCTCCGGGAGAATTTACATAGAGCTGAATGTCCTTCTCCGGGTCCTCCTGCGCCAAAAACAGCATCTGGGCAATCACCAGGTTGGCGATGTTGTCGTCAATCGGCGTGCCGATAAAAATAATGTTGTCCCGCAACAACCGGGAATAGATGTCATAAGCTCGCTCGCCGCGCCCGGTCTGTTCGATGACCATGGGCACTAACATCATCTGTGGGTCTTTCACATTCACCTGCCACACTCCTGCCCCAAAGAACCTGGCCTGTGGGGGAGGGTCGAAGTGGTCCGCTTTACGCGGACTGGTGATACAAAAAGTCGAGGGTCTTTTCGTTGCGGATTCTATTTCGGATTCTATCCAGCGCACCATCACGTGTCAAACGTGCGCGGATAGCTTCCGATGTTTGTTTTGACTGCTTAGCCAGCGCTTCGACCTCCCGATCGATTTCCTCGTCGCTGACGTCAATTTTTTCCTCCTCTGCGATCTTGTCCAGCAACAACGAAGCCTTCACTTCCTGAAGCGCCTGGTCCCGTTGACCCGCCCGCAGACGGTTGAAATCCATCTTCTTGATGTCCTCAGGACGCATTCCCTGAGCGGCCAGCGCTCGCAAACCCCGCTCCAGCCGGACATCAATCTGCCTCTCGACAAGTGCTTCTGGTACTTCGAACTCGTTGCGCTTTACTAATTCCACGACCAGTTTATCCTTCGCCTCGTGCTCAGCCGCATGTTTGCGCTCCTCTTCCATTCCCTCGCGGATGCGTTGCCGCACTTCATCCAGGTTGGCGAACTCACCCAACTCTTTCGCAAATTGGTCGTTCAACTCAGGTAAGCTCTTCTGTTTGATGGACAGCACTTTGACCGTGTATTTGAACGTTTTTCCGGCAAGTCTTTTATCCGCGGAATCTGCGGGATAATTCACATCAAAACTGCGCTCCTCGCCGGCAGGAACCCCACGCAGATTTTCGTTGAACTCCGGCATGGTGTTCTTGCCGCCGATCTCTACCAGGATGTCGTCCATGTGCACCGGTTGGCCTTCTCCATCTTTAGGCTGGCCATCAAGCGAGACTTGGGCAAAATCGCCTTCGGCCAGAGCACGACCTTCGACCGAAGTAAACGCGGCGTGCTGCTCCCTAACGCTATTCAACGACTCTTCCACTTCCTCATCGGTCACCGAAACTACAGGTTTGTCGGCACGCAGCTCTTTGTAGCCCTCAAGTCTGATGGTCGGCATCACTTCAAAGCTTGCCTTGAATCGGAGAGGCTCACCCTCGTGCACATGCAAATCAGTCACGCGCGGCTGCGAGACTGGAATGAGCCCGAGTTTGTCGGTCTCTTTGCGAAAATATCGAGGCACTAATGCGTCCACGACATCATTTTTGATGTCGGCTGCGAAGCGCTGCCGGATGATGGAGGGAGGTACGTGCCCACGACGGAAACCGGGGAGCCGAGCCACTTTCTGATATTTCTGAATTAGCGCTTCGGTCTCGCGGGCGACTTCCTCGGGTGGAACCTCTACTTCGATCTCTCGCTTGGTATTGCTCTTGGTTTCAGTGGGACTCACTTTGCCTTTCGAGCGTGCGGAGACTTCGGTCCCCAACAATCCAAGGCCCGGGGTGGATCGCACGCCTACAACTTGAGTGTAAAGACAGAGGGAGACAGCGTCAAACGTAAGCAAGCTGCTGGGCATCCAATCTGATACTCGTGGACCGAACTGGACTGGTGGGCTTTACCGACCAATCTGAATTGGTTCGTTTGTTTCATCCTTTTCGCATGCTTGGGTTGAGTGTTACGCTTCCCTGTTCTACGAAGTCACTGGGAAGAGTTTGAGAAGACTTTCATATCTAGCCGCCCTGCTACTCTCCATCGCTGGAGTTAGTCTGTTTTCAGCGAATGATTCTGGAGAATCTCGTCGCCTTCCACTTCCAACCAGCAAGTGGCTGAATGTCTCCCCGGGCCGGATCGGATCGGTAAATAGTTTTCCAGCAACGATTGCGCTCAGTCCTGACAATCGCTACGCCGCGACGTTAAACGACGGATATGGCACGCAGCAAAGTCATGAGCACCAGTCCATTGCGATCCTGGATCTGAAAAACAATGAGCTCACCGATTTTCCCGATGACCGCCTCGGCGAAGATGCCCATCAGAGCTATTTCCTTGGACTGGCGTTCAGTTCCGACGGCAGCCATTTGTATGCTTCCATCGGTTCCATCAGTGATCCTGCCGGCGAAAAACCAGGGAACACCGGAAACGGCATCGCGATTTACAGCTTTCGTCAAGGCAAGGTTGCTCCAGAAAGTTTTCTAAAAATCCCGCCACAAAAGATTGCCCGCAGCAAACAGGTGGCGTATGGACTTCGCAAAACCGCCACGGGAACTGCGATCCCTTATCCCGCCGGGTTTGCCGTCATCGCTGGGAAGGGCACCGGTTCAGACAAACTCCTGGTCGCCAACAATCTTTCCGATAACGTGGTGCTGCTTGATTCCGCCGATGGCCGCATCTTGCAGCAGTTCGATCTCAGCAAACATGAAATGGTTCCGACATCGTTCCCTTACACCGTAGTCGTGACCAGGGATGGTCTCCGAGCATGGTGCAGCTTGTGGAATCTTTCGAGCGTCGTCGAACTCGACTTGGCAAATGGGAGCGTTAAACGGTGGATCTCTCTCTTACAACCCAAATCCGAGATCGCCCCCGGATCCCATCCCACCGCCATGCTCCTCAGCAAGGATGAGAAGCTACTTTACGTAGCGCTAGCGAACGCCGACGCGCTGGCCACAGTTGATGCCGCATCCGGCGAGGTGATCCATCTTTCTTCCACTCGCCTTCCGAAGCAGGAGTTCGCCGGAACTTATCCCAATGCGCTTGCCCAGTCGTCCGATGGCAAGCGTTTGTTCGTTGCCGACGCCTCGATTAACGCGGTAGCAGTATTCGACACTGCGAGGCTGTCAGAGAGGAGCGTCGTATTTCCGTTGCCCGATGACGCTTTAGGTTTCATTCCTACCGAATGGTATCCTAGCGCCCTGGCGACCATCGGTGACGACTTGCTGATCGCAACTGCTAAAGGCCACGGCACCGGCCCCAACAACGGTGATAATGATGCCGGGCACAAAGGACATCGAAGCCATCCTTATATTGCGACTCTGCTTTACGGTTCTATTTCTCGTGTTAACTTTCGCCAGGCGGAAGAACATCTCGCCGACCTCACGCGTCAAGTTGGGGAGAGCAATCTATTCCACTCTGATCCGGGACGCATTCAATTCCGAAGTGGCTCGAATCCGATTCGCCATGTGATCTATGTCATCAAAGAGAATCGCACCTATGACCAGGTGCTCGGCGACCTCAAAGTGGGGAATGGCGATTCCTCGCTCACCCTTTATGGCCAGGACATAACCCCTAACGAGCATAAGCTGGCGCTGCAATTTGGCGTGCTTGACAACTTTTATGACAGCGGAGAAGTATCTGGCGACGGCCACGATTGGACCACCGCAGCCATTACCAGCGACTACAACGAGAAAACCTGGCAAATCGCATATCGCGGCAGCGAGCGAACTTATGACTTTCAGGGCACTGTCGCCGACGAATTCCCGCTTGAACGTGGCCAGCCCGATGTCGATGCTCCGGCCACTGGCTACATCTGGGATAACGCGGCGAGCCATGGACTGAGCTACCGCGACTACGGCGAGTTTGTGAACGCGGTATGGTGCAAGCTTCCAAAGAAGGGTCCTGCATCGCCCAAAGAAGGCACTCCCTCGCCGCTTGAGTCGGAATGTGCGCGCCCTGTGGTGAACAAAGGAGAAATGCTGCCGCCGAATGTTGGCCAGCCCCATGGTTCGCCTAGCCCATGGCCTTGGCCGGTTCCGATGATGAAGCGCATGAAACCCACCAAGGCTGTGTTGCGCGATCATTTCGATCCCAATTATCCAGACTTCAATACCGATTATCCTGATCAGCTTCGCGCCGACGAATTTCTCAATGAGTTCGATGGTTTTGTGCGGGCGCGTAGGGACGGGAAGGGAACCGAACTACCCAACTTCGTCCTTCTGTATCTGCCCGATGATCACACTCACGGCACCGCGCCCGGGCATCCGCGTCCGGCTGCTTCGGTGGCGGATAATGATCTCGCTCTCGGTCGCGTGGTCGAAGC
>DATHJP010000444.1:0-5592 GCA_035489695.1 Terriglobales bacterium | reverse complement strand
AGCGCCCGACTCCACCGAATCACCGGAAAATGTGCAACCGAATGCAGTTCCCGAGAAACCAGACTGCGCGGCGAGTAAAACAAAAAAACGCAATTCAAAACGCAAAGCTCCGGCTCAGGCTGCGACGGGACCGAGGAAGACTGTCGTGCGCAATGGCAGCACCGCTGATCCGGTGGTTCAGCTTGCGCCTAGTGTGACGGACCAACAGGCATCGCAGCAACGCCAAAGCACAGCCCAACTACTGGCAGCGACAGACGCCAACCTAAACAAGATCTCCGCCCGCCAACTTTCCACCAGCCAGCAGGATATGGTGAATCAGATCCGTAATTACGTGCAACAGGCCAAAGAGGCAGAGAAAGCGGGGGACCTGCAACGTGCCCGTAATCTGGCCTTCAAGGCGCAACTGCTATCCGACGACGTACTACGCCACTGACGAGCAGGAAGCCAAATCTCACCTACAATCTGAAACTCGTTATCTTTATCTTTTATCGTCCCTTGGCGCGTGCGGCGTTGACTTTTATCAGAAGCTCCTTCGCAGGCTGCTGCGCCGGTCCGGAGATCCTCGAGGCTTCGGTCAGCACATCGCGAGCCTCTGTAACCCTGTTCAATTTCGCATACGCAAACCCCAGACGATACATAGCCAGTGCGTAAGACTGCTCATCTTGTCCTTTGAGCAAGGACGACGCGGCCTTCAATTCAGGAATGGAAGCCACCGTCTTATCCTGCTTCATGTAAACGTACCCAAGAGTCGAGTGCGCGACTCCTGCTGAAAGTTTGCGTGAACGGTCTGCGTCCGCAGCGTCGGCTTTCGCGACCTGGATCGCCTTCTGGGAGTAAGTCACAGCCTTGCTCAAGCTACCTGGCTTGGGATCGTCAGCGTAGGCATTGGCCAGAAGCATTAACGCCGGCAGACTATTGGGATTTGAAGCTAAAGTTTTCTCCGCATAGGAGACAAGCCGTGGCATGTCCTTTAGCTGGGAGAGTGACATCATGGCATAGGATCCGACCTGCTCTTCGAAAGGTGACTTGGGAAAGGCGGGAGTGAAGCGCTCTATGTATGACATGCGCGCCTTGGGATCCTCTTCCGCGGCAATTGCATTGAAAGCCGCGGCTTCGAGAAAATCATAGGAAGCCTTCGATGATTTCTTTTCGTCGTCCACTCGCATGGCGAAATCCTGATCGCTTAATCCTTCCGGCTTCGTCTGCTTGTCAATTGCGTGATAGGCTTCGCCTCCCCGAGTCGAATAGTCGACAACCTTCCCATTATTTTTCATTAATTGAGCGATATTTGCCTGTGACACGAGGATGTCCAAATTTCGCGGGGAACCGGTCAGCGCTTTGTCGCCATACTCCAGAGCTTTCTGCAGATTCCCGGCGCCTTGCTGATATTGCGAGATCTGCCAATTGCCATATGCCACCGCTGCCGGATTAGCGGCGAACTTTTGCAGGAAATCGTCGTACATGGCCATCTTTTTCTGGGCATCCTGCTCGTTGGAGATGGCCTGCAGCGCCCGGTCTTCCGGCGTTCCCGCCGGAATTACTAATCTGTCGAGTTGCGCATGCAGCGGCAGGGATAACAGGAAAATGATCAAAACCAAAGGCAAACAACTGCGTTTCATGCGGCACCTCCGCAATTGTGTGCGCGCATCCTAGCTCCGAATGAAGCTAGGCGCAAGTGCGATGTCTGTAGCGTGCAGCGCAATAACTTTTCCTATAGTCTGTGCCCATGCAGAGGGGAGACCAGAAGGATATGCTTTCGGTCGCGGACACTTCCGCTGGCGCGTCGAACGATTATCCGGTTGAGCAGGCCTCGCCCCATCCGCAACCCTGGCGACACTCTCCACTGTTCATTGTTTTAATTGCGTTATTGCTGCGATTGGCTGTCATCACCTTTGGGCCGACTTATCACATCACTCCGCGCCGCGATCACTTTCAGTTTGGCTGGGAAATGGGACGCATCGCTCGATCGATCGCGACTGGAAACGGTTTCAGCTCGCCAACCGACCTGCCCACCGGACCAAGCGCGTGGGCGCCGCCACTCTATCCATACATCCTCGCGGGAGTGTTCAAGCTATTCGGAGTTTATAGCTATGCGGCAGCCTGGGTGATTCTGGCTTTCAATAGCATATTTTCCGCGCTGACATGTCTCACGCTGTACGCGATCGCAAAGCGAATGTATGGACTCACCGCTGCCCGCGCGACCGCATGGACTTGGGCCCTCTTTCCCTACGCGATCTACTGGCCAACTCGCGTGGTCTGGGAAACAAGCCTGACTGCATTTCTGCTGAGCCTAGCTTTGTTGTTGACACTACGCATGGCGGACCACACTCCTCGTCAGCGGAGTTGGATAATTTTCGGACTGCTATGGGGTGTGATTGCTCTGACGAACACCGCAGTGCTCTCCATGTTTCCTTTCTGCATGCTCTGGCTGCTCTATCGCCTGCCGCGTGATTCCCGCCGCTTCACTGGAGCAGTGGTATGCGTGTTAACCACTATTTTGGTTATCACTCCCTGGCTGGCGCGCAACTACGTTGTATTCGGCAAGTTCGTATTCATTCGCGACAACCTTCCCCTCGAAATGCACATGGCGAATAACGACCGCCACACCGCTCTGTGGACGCGCGATGAGCATCCCGGAAATGATCCCCAGGCGATGCAGAAATTTCAACAATTAGGTGAAATGCGTTTCATGGAGGAAAAGCAGCAACAGGTTCGGCAGTTTATCGCAGAACATCCAGCATTGTTTGTGCGGTTCAGCCTGGAACGCGCAATGTATTTTTGGATTGCCCCGCCGCAAGCCAACATCATCGGTAAATACGATTTGAGTTTTGCCCGGCATGTCGGCTTCCTTATTCCAGCTATCCTCGCTTTTGGGGGACTATGGTTGAGCATTCGAAACCGAGTCAGAGGAACGTTCCTGCTCGCCTGCTTTCTGATTATTTACCCGATACCCTATTACCTGGTTAATCCATTCGTCCGATACAAACATCCGATTGAGCCGGAAATGATCATGCTGGCTGTGTATTTATTCTGGCAATCGAGCCACATCCAGATTCGCTGGCCACTATTCTACAAAGAGTAGTCGCCCGCGCTTTCGCTATCGTTTACATTTGAATTATGCGCGCCATCCTGCAGAAGCGAGCTCTGCGTTGGGTGTTTACCGCCAACGTCATCTCCATGCTGGGCAGTGGCATGAATTCGGCCGCAGTGGCCTGGTACATCCTACAAGCCACACACTCGGAAATGGCCTTAGGAACATTTGCAGTTTTGCAGACCATTCCGGCCATGCTGATGCTGCCCTTCACCGGCGTTTTCATCGACCGCGAAGACCGGCGCCGGCTGGTCATGATGCTCGACGCCGCGCGCGCCCTCGTTATTCTGGTGGTTTGTTTTCTGGCGTTCGCCGGAAGGGTGAAAGTTTGGGAGCTCTATCTCATGAACACGCTGGTGGCGGCGGGTTTTTGGATGTTCTGGCCCACCATCACCGCGCTGATCCAGGAACTGACTCCCGGAGAAGAGTTCGTTCACGCCAATACTTTTCTGCTCGCCGGAATACAGGGCGGATGGCTGATCGCCGGATCAATTGTCGGATTCGTGTACAACCACATTGGTCTGGGCGGCGTGTTGCTGATTGATTGCTCCACCTATCTGGCGTCATTTCTTTGCTACTTTGCAGTGCGCAAAGGGCGCCACGTAGTGCCCCGCCCCGCGGAATTGCGCGCGGATATCGTCGCCGCAGAGACTGCCTTTCAGCGCTTTGCCCGCGAGATGCGTGAAGGCATTCAGTTTCTTCGCGGCCACCGAGATGTGGTCTTGCTTGGAATCAGTTGGGCGCTGTTCCTGGGTGCGATGATGACCGGCGTGGTGGTCGCGCCTCCGCTGAGCGACAAGGTATTTCATGCCGGCGCGGTGGGTTATGGCTGGCTTAATGCTGGGTGGGGCACGGGAGCGTTTCTCAGCGCTTTGTGTGCGCCGCTGGTGATCGCTAGATTAGGTTCGCGTCGTTCGATTGCCATCTCAATGGGCCTGTTGGCCATCTGTATGAGTTTGGCGCCGCTTTCTCCTCACCTCGTCATCGCTGTGGCCATCTTTGGGATCATGGGTTCAGGACGCGGCGTCAGCGGAGTCGCTATGAACACCAGCATCATGGAACAGGTTCCTCCACATTACATGGGACGAGTGCAGAACACGTTTTATTTCGCGGGCACGGCGCTGCAGATCGTCCTCGGATTTTTGGTTGGTGCTGTCGCCCAATTTAATCTGGTCGCGGGGTTTGCGATTATTGGGCTCGTCTACGCGGCAGCCTTCATCAGTGCGAGTTGGCCGGTGGCGGCGAGAACACCCGCAGGTGAAGTCAGCCCCGCAGAATGAATTCACATTTCAGATTTAGATTTAATTTCTGAGCTCGCGTCATACGATTTTGAAGTCTTAAATCTGAAATCTTAAATCTGAAATTGTTTCTGTTATCCTTTCCCTTCTAATTGCCACAGGAGAAATTCATGTCATTCAACCTCCAGGGCCGGACTGCGGTGGTCTTCGGTGTCGCCAACAAGCGCTCGATCGCCTGGTCCATTGCCCAGGGATTGCACAATGCCGGCGCCACACTCGCCGTAACCTGCCAGAATGAGAGGCTGCAGCAGGAGGCTAAAGACCTAATTGTTTCCCTTCCGGGCGCGGAAGGGTTCATGTGCGACGTTTCAAACGACGAAGCCGTGGACCGGCTCTTCAGCAAACTCAAAGAGCAATATGGCAAGCTGCATGTGCTGGTGCATAGCGTCGCTTTTGCTCCCGCCGAAGAACTCAAGGGCGATTTCGTCAACACTACTCGGGAAGGTTTTCGAATTGCCCATGACGTGAGCGTGTACTCGCTGATCGCTCTGGCACGCGCCGCAGCTCCTCTGATGGAAGATGGTGGCAGCATTATCACCATGACCTATTACGGCGCGGAAAAAGTTGTGCCCCATTACAACGTGATGGGGGTAGCCAAAGCTGCTCTCGAATGTACTGTCCGGTATCTGGCGTACGATCTCGGAAAACGCAAGATTCGTGTCAATGCCATCTCCGCCGGCCCCATCAAAACCCTGGCCGCACGCGGAATTTCGGGATTGAGCGAGATGCTGAAATCGCACGCTGAACGGGCTCCGCTGCAGCGGAATGTGGACGTAGATGAAGTGGGCGCCACCGGGGTTTTTCTGGCGTCAGACGCCAGTTCGGGGATTACTGGCGAGATTATTCACGTGGATTGCGGATACAACATTATGGGATTTTGAGAGCCAAAGAGAAGCACCAGAGCCAAAGAGAAGCACCAGTCCGGCGTCACGCCGGCGCTACCCGATCACTCGAATCTGACGTTGGTTCTCGGACAGTCTTTCTAAAGTAATTTCAACGTCACGCTCCTGCACAAAGCGAGCGAATTTTTCTCCCCATTCGATCAGCAGGACGCTCTTGTCATCGCGAAGGTCGTCCAATCCCAGAGTTTCCAATTCGCGTTGAGTATCCACGCGGTAAAGATCGATGTGATAGAGGATGACTTCGGGTCCATGATACTCGTGTACTAGCGTGAATGTGGGGCTGGTTACGTTTTCCGCGTAC